>CACVAR010000049.1 GCA_902727905.1 uncultured Sulfurovum sp.
CTTCAATCCACTGAGACATATACTTAGTACTTTGCATGGAGTGGTGCTTTAACATGGCTCCTGTAAAGTTGTTAAGTCTATGTGTCTCTAAATTTTTTTCTATATCCATAATTTTTTTAATGAGTTGCTTACCAAGTACTTTAGCATCATAATGAGTATGAAGTATGGTAGAGGCATTTTTACTTGCTTCTTGCCATCTCTTTTCATTGCTATAGAGTAAAACAGCAGCATCAACAAACTTTTTTACCTCATCTTCAACAGCTCCTCCCCAAGGTTCATTTTCATGCATTCCCTCACTTCCTATACTACTCGTTACAGTTGGTGTTTGCATGACCATAGCATCTAAGAGTTTTCCTTTAATCCCAGCACCAAAACGAATGGGTGCTAAACATACTCTTGCATGTTCCATTACCTCATGAGCATCTTTTGCCCATCCTTTAATGTAAAAACATTTTTTAGGGTTATGTAGTTGCATGGCTTTGGGAGGAGGGTAAGAACCATAAATATGGAGTTCGGCTTTTGGAAGTTTCTTTCTGATGTCTGACCATATCTCTTTTAAGTATAAAACCACATCCCAGTTTGGCGCATGACGAAAATTTCCAATGGTCATAAAGTGTTGACGCGATTCAAAGGGCTTTGTTTGTTTAGGAACTCTGTCTAAGTCTACCATGAACGGAAGGTGATGAAGTAGGGCTTTGTCTACTTTAAACGTTTCTGTTAAGAGTTGCATTTCGTAAGAAGAGACAATAAGTGAAAGGTCACAACGTAAAATGGCTGCTATTTCTCTTTTTGCTAAATCTGAAAAGAGGTCATTCTTAGTACATTCCCTGTTAGCTTTATGGGCTTGATGTCTTGCATTACGTAAACATTGTAGGTCTTCGGTATCTAAGATTTTAAGTGCTGTTGGACAATTCTTTTCAACTCTCCATCCAAATTGTTCTTCCATCATAAAACGGTCAAAAAGAATAATGTCAGGTTGTAGTTTACTAATGTATTGGTCAAAACTGCCACAGTTGAGTACTATGGGTTGCGAGTCTATGCCTTCAGATGCTAAGTCTATGGCATGTTCAGATTCTTGTGCTGGAGTGGAAAAACTTACGTCCCAATGCTCTTTTTTGAAACGTCGCATAATAGAGAGTATATGTGTGCCAGCAGCAGATGAGTTAGGTTCTGGGTAGACGTAGCCTATGACTAATACTTTTTTCATGAATGAATTTTAGCGTAATTGGGTAAAATTAGGGAATTACTAAGGATAGATTATGAGCAAAGAAATTATTAAAATATTTGACACAACATTAAGAGATGGGGAACAAAGCCCTGGGGCTTCAATGAATACTGAAGAGAAGATTCAGATTGCCATTCAGTTAGAAAAGTTGGGAGTTGACATCATAGAAGCTGGGTTTGCAGCTGCCAGTCCAGGGGATTTTGATGCCATTGAGAAGATTGCACAGCGTGTGACAAAGTCAACGGTTTGTTCTTTGGCAAGAGCGACGGATGGCGATGTAAAAGCAGCTGGAGAAGCCATTGCTAAAGCAGAGATGAAACGAATCCATACGTTCATAGCCACGTCAAAAATTCACATGGAACATAAACTAAAAATGTCACCAGATGAGGTTATAAAAAGAGCCATAAGAGCTGTAAGTTATGCCAAAGAGTTTGTGGATGATGTTGAGTTTTCATGTGAAGATGCAGGACGAAGTGACATAGGATTCTTAAAAGAGATTTCAGATGCTGTTATAGAAGCAGGTGCTTCAACCATTAATTTACCAGATACTGTTGGGTTTAGACTGCCTTCAGAAATAGGTGAAATGGTTAAAGTAATGTCAGAGTACACCAAAGATAGAGCCATCATTTCGGTACACAATCACAATGACTTAGGGTTAGGGGTTGCGAACTCATTAGAAGCTGTGGTGAATGGAGCCAGACAAGTAGAATGTACCATCAACGGACTTGGAGAACGCGCTGGAAATGCTGCGTTAGAAGAGATTGTTATGGCACTTAAAGTACGTGGCGATGTGTTTGGAGACTATGAAACAAACATTAATACGAAAGAGATTTACCCTGCAAGTCGTCTGATAGCCAATATTACCAGCATAGAACCTCAACCAAACAAAGCCATTGTGGGTAAAAATGCTTTTGCTCATGAGAGTGGTATTCACCAAGATGGTATGTTGAAAAACCGTGAGACGTATGAGATTATGAGTCCTGAAAGTATTGGTTTAGTGAAAGATGACACTTTAGTACTGGGTAAACATTCTGGACGCGCTGCTTTTAAAGATAAGTTAGCAAAATTAGGATTTACTTTAGAAGATGATGCCTTGAACGCTTCTTTCGAACGTTTTAAGATTTTAGCTGATAAGAAAAAAGACATCTATGATGATGACTTAAGAGCGTTGGTAACCAATGAGATGACAAAGTCTGAACAAGTGTATGAGTTAGTTTCATTACAGTTAATGGATTTTTCAGAGGGAACCCCAAGTTCAGTAGTTAAGATTAGGAAAGATGGTGAGACCATCGTGGAAGCTGGAATAGGTGAGGGAACGATTGATGCCATTTTTAAAACCATAGACAGAATTTCTGGTTTTGATGGAAAGTTACAAAGTTACAAAGTAAAAGCTGTAACGGAAGGTAAAGATGCCTTAGCCTCGGTTACGGTTAAAGTTTCATTTTCAGATGACGAACCAGCCATCATTGGACATGGTTTACATATAGATACAATGTTAGCATCTGCTAGAGCGTATATTGGTGCATTGAATTCTTACCTTAGTATGAAAGGGAAGTTGAAGAAGAGGTTTAGTGATTCGAGTAAGACGGTTTAATCGGTATATACATTTTATGCTAAAATAACAACAAGTCTTAAAATAGGGGTTTGTTGTTATGAAATATTTTATCTTCGGTAGTCTGTTATTCCTTTTACTGGTTCTCATTTATCTATATTTTCGTAGAAATAAATTTACACGAGAGCGTTATGCTTTTTGGGCTTCTTTATCACTTTTCTCTTTTGGAGGTATGGTTTTAGTACATATTTTTACAGATAATAGTTTGATTAAAATAGTTGTAGAGCTTCTTAATATTTCTCTTGACAGTAAAATTCCTATACCTCAAACTTCTTGGTCAGATAAACTCTGGTCAGTGATTATCTTTTCAATTTTAGCAACAGTAGTTCTTTCTATTTATAAAAATTGGGATGGAGCAAAAAGTGAAGAAGAGGCTAATTGGTCTTCTCGTCCATTTATAAAAAATGCTTTAATGGGAATTCCTACAAGAAAAATTGTTATTTCTATTGAAGATAAAGAGAAAGAAAAACCGTTTGAACAACCTTATTTTGATAGCTCATTGGCTTGGCATAGTAATGTTGTCAAAATGTTAAAGATAATCTCTAAACAGTATTATGTTGATGTAGAAAATGATTGGTACAGTGAAAAAAAATTATTTATCTCTAAATTTTCTCAAAAGAACATCGTTATATTTTGCACTTTAGAAGAACCAAGTAAAGACGAAATTCAAGAAAAAATTGAATTTTCACGTCAACATATAGAGGGAGAGCTATTTAAATTTATCGTCGCTGTTCAAAATGAAAACAAAGTTAAAGTTATAGAAACTTTTTTAAATACTACACTTGAATATCGTTATAAAGAGGAACTTTTAAATTCTTTGGTTGATTTCTCTGATTATTTCGACTACATTAAAAGAGCTTATGAAGACAAAGAGATAAGTGATGGAGATGGTTTACGACTACAAGATATTTATGTAGAGAGTGAAGGAGAAATACCTACTGAGGATACTAAAGCTAAACCTATAAAGTCTATTGAACAGTATATCCTTAAATGGACAAAAGAGAACTCTAACAAACATATTTCATTATTAGGAGAGTATGGACAAGGTAAAAGTGTTTTGTCTTTGAAAGTCGCTTATGAGATGATACAAAATAATCATGACCGAATCCCAATCATCATTGAGTTAAGAGGTAAAAGCCCTCGAAATGAATCCTTAGAATCTATCGTTGCATCATGGGCAAGTACTTTTGGCATCCAAGCATTAGGTATGATAAGACTTCTTGAAGAGGGAAAGCTACTCATTATTTTAGAAGGTTTTGATGAGATGGACATGATAGGAGACTCTCAAAGAAGATGGGAACATTTTAACCGTTTATGGGAGTTTGCTCGTTATGAAAAGTCTAAAGTACTTATAACGGGTAGACCAAATCTATTTTTAGACAATGAAGAGATGGTTGATTATTTAAATGCGTTTGATAATCGTAGCAATCTTTTTTACAGTGAAGCCATACATATAAAACCTTTTAATGAAGAACAAATAGCCGATGCACTTAGAAATGTAGAGCTAAGTGTTAGAAGTGAAATCTTAGAGCTTTTAAAAGAAAAAACAAATGATAGTTTTGAAGATTTAATTTCAAGACCTTCTACACTTTATCAAGCAAGTATTATCTGGTCTGAGTTAGACAAAGAGAACATCAACTCAGCTTCGGTGATAGAACACTTTTTAAACCATGCTTACAAACGTCAATCTGAAAAGTTAAGAAGCATTGGTAGAACAGGTGTTGAAACATTGCTGACGAACAATGAAAGAAAATACTTTATGCTTGGAATTGCTGTGGGTATGGTTCAAAAAAATGGTTATACCAATCAGATTAACCGTAGTGAATTAGAAAAGATAGTTCAAAAACTCTATGAGTTTATACCTGATGAGGTTAGTTCTGACTATAAGATTAACAAACCTTTAAAACAAAGAATGAAAGACAATAAAGAAGCCTTAGAGTCTATTTTTAATGATATACGAACATCAGCTATTTTAGTAAGAGACTTAACTCAAAATGACTCTTTTAAATTTGCTCATAAATCTTTTGTGGAGTATTTAAATGCGAAATATTTTGTGGAGTTTAGGTATCGAGAGAATAAAGCTACTTATTTAGATAAAATTTATAAAGTTTATATGGAAGGAATAGAGAAGTCATTTAATAACAAAGGTGTTACTGATTTTTCAAATGAGACGGCTGGATTTATTGTTGATATGTTAAATTTAAATGATATTGATAGTAACAAAAGTGAATATTGTTTAGATGTTTTGAAATTCATTTCAAGTAAAACTATTATTTATAATCAAATATTTTTTAGTAAAATATGGTCGAAGATATTTCGAGTTATTTTTACAGGCTTAGTTTTTAGCTTTATACATTTAGTAATATATTTTTCTGATAAATCTAAAGGGCTAGAAGAAGAAAGTTCTTTTTTACTGATGATAGTTATCTTAGGGATTTACGTATTTGGAATACAATTTTTTTGGTCAAAGGTTAAGCACGACCTTTTCTTGTATAACAAGAACTATATTAGATTATTTAGTAGAATATGTGATAGTAATTTAAAAGTGAGTATAAACAAGTTAGAAGTTTTAGAGTTTTATAAAAATATAGAAAGTCAAGATTTGAAAAAATTAAGTTTTTTTGATAGAGTTACTTATAATAAAAGAAAAAGTTTTTTGGATAAATTTTTTGAAGAAATAATAAAAAAAATAGTAAAAATATGAACTATACCACATATAAAATCTATCTATAAACAAAAAAACTATAAAGTAACCCTAAATATGAACTAAACCACATATAAAAGGTAAACTGTGAACAGAAAAGCAATAGCCAAACTAATAACCCAACGCCGTAAACAACTCAACATAACTCAAGTAGAGTTAGCCCTTTTAAGTGAACTCTCAACACGGCAACTCTCTGATATAGAGACAGCAAAAGTAAGTACAACCATAGACACACTCTCTAAAATATGTGAAACATTGGGTTTGAGTATAGAGCTTAAAATCAAAGGTGTTGACTAATGATTAGGGCTTATGTTTATGATGGGGAAGTGTTGGCAGGAACTTTAGCATTTGATGGTTTGAACTATAGTTTTTTGTATGACAGTGAGTTTTTAAATAGTAAAAATGCTACAGCCATTTCTTTAACACTTCCAAAACAAAAAGAGCCTTTTATCTCTCCTCATTTGCACTCTTTTTTCTCTAATCTTTTAGCTGAAGGAAATTTAAAAAAACTTCAATGCAAAAAGCTGAAAATTGATGAAGATGATGAGTTTACACGATTGTTAAAAACGGCAACGCATGATACCATTGGGACGATTACCATAAGAGAGTCGTTATGAAATGTTTAGGATGTTTTGTTTTAACAGAAGAGGTTTATTGTAAAAAGTGTAGAAAAGCTTTGTTTGACAATCAAAAACTATCGACTATTTTAGATTTTGATAAAAAAGAGTTCTTGTCTGCTACGGTTGCGTTATCTGAACAGATGTCTATTTCAGGGGTTCAAGATAAAATCTCTTTGAAAATAGAAAATGAAAAGTTGATGCCTACTTCGACAGATGGAGCTTATCTGCTTAAACCCATACCCTTGATGGAGTATGGAGAGTTCATAGAAGATGTGGCTAAAAATGAACATTTTACCATGCAGTTGGCAAGTCAAGTTTTTAAGTTGGAGACGGCTAAAAATGCTTTGATAGCTTTTTCTGATGGGGAGTTAGCTTACATGACTAAACGATTTGACCGAGCAGATGGTATGAAAATAAAACAAGAAGACTTCTCTTCTTTAGCTGGATATACAGAACAATCTCATGGTAAAAACTATAAATATGATTACGCTTATGAGCAGATAGGAGGGCTGATTAAACAGTATCTTCCTTCTTATAAGATAGAAGTTTTAAAGTTTTTTAAATTGGTACTTTTTAACTATTTGGTTGGTAATGGTGATGCACATTTGAAAAACTTTTCAGTATTACAACGAAGTACACAAGATTACGGTCTTTCTCCTGCTTATGATTTACTCTCTAGCTTTTTACATTTACCCAATGAATCACGAACTGCTTTAGAGTTTTTTAAAGCGTATGAAACTAAGAGTTTTGAAGCCAATGGCTTTTATGCTTATGATGACTTTATGGTATTGGCTAAGTTTTTAGAGATTCCTGAAAAAATGGCAGAGAAAGTACTTAGAGATTTTTTATCTAAAGAAAAGACTACGCTTGGACTATTGGAAAATTCTTTTTTAAATGATGAGGCTAAAGAACGCTATAAAATACTTTTCTTAGATAGGATTAAAGCTGTTTCCTATAGTTTTGAAAAGAAAAGATAAAAGAACAACTTTAGTAAACTATTGCATTTTCTTTCTCAAAAAGCTAATTACTCTACAAATACTGAATAGAATTCCTATTATCTTAAGGATATGTAAAAATTAATAAAATTCCGATATAGTTAACTATTATTAATAAAATTCCGAAAAAATTAATAAAATTCCATTTGGTGGATTTACTATGGCAATTGCTTTTCAAAACTCAATAGTACCTAATGGGGCTGAACTCATTGGCTTTTCATGGTTGTTAAATCATTTTAATTTAACTGTACCCTTAAGAGACTTATCTTGTATTAGTACAAAGCGACTCTCTTCTCAAAAACTACAAAGTGGTGATTGGACACTGTTTGATACAAAATTAAAAATTGACAATAGAGCATTCTCTCATTTAGAATTTGCGCTTAAGCATGAAGTCCTAGATTTATTGGTGTTAAAACATATTTTGAAGCGTTTTTCAGAAGAAGAACTTACGCAAGAGATAAAAGAGAACCCTAAACGGATTTTTTCAAAAAAGATATGGTTTTACTATGAATTTTTATTCAATAAAGAACTACTATTGGATGATTTACCTACAGGGAAATATGATAATCTATTAGATGAAAAGAAATACGTAGTTTCTGATAGTCCTATAAAGTTTAAACGACATAAAATCAATAATAATCTTCTTGGAACTTCAAAGATGTGTCCTATCATTTTGAGAACTAAAGTATTAGAACACTACATGGATTTAAATTTAGAAGATGATATATCAATGCTTATTGGTACGGTTTCTAAATCTTTGGTTAGAAGAGCAGCGAGTTTTTTACTCTTGTCTGATTCTCAGGCATCATTTGAGATAGAAGGTGAAAGAGCCAGTAAAAATCGTATTGAAAATTGGGGTAAGATAATTAATGAAGCAGGTAAGACCCCTTTGAGTACTCCTGAAATAGAAAGACTTCATGCCATTCTTTTAGAAGATACAAGATTTATAAAAATAGGTTTGAGAGAGGATGAGGTATTTTTAGGAGATAGAGATAGGGAGAACTTCCCTATACCAGAGTTTATTGGTGCGAGAAGTGATGATTTAAAACCTTTAATTCAGGACTGGATTTCCCTAGATAGGATGCTAAGTGCTAATAGTATTGATCCTATTTTACATGCTGTCATTATTGCTTTTTCATTTGTATACATTCATCCTCTAGCCGATGGAAATGGACGAATTCATAGATATTTAATACATCATGTATTGGCACAAAGAAATTATTATCCTAAGGGGATGATATTTCCTATATCCAGTGTTATTTTAGATGAAATTGAAAAGTATAGAGATGTTTTAGTTGCTCATAGCTCACCATTAATGTCTATGATTTCTTGGGAAGCAACAACTGTTGGAAATGTTAAGATACTGAATGAGACTTCGGACTTATATAGGTTTTTTAATTGTACTCAAAGTTGTGAGTTTATTTATGCTGCTGTAGAAAAAACGATTAAAGAGACTTTACCCCATGAATTAAGCTATTTGGATGCTTTTGATAAAGCGTATGGAGCAATTAATGAGATACTTGAAATGCCTGATAATCAAATAAAGAGTTTAATTACTTTTATATTACAAAATAACGGTAAATTGTCAAAAAAGAAAAAAGAAAAATATTATGAAAAGTTAAGGCTAGAGGAGATTCAAGAGATAGAGAGTATTGTTGAAGAGTACTTTGGCTTGAAGTAAGGGGAAACCCTTAATTACTTCCCATCCAACAAAGTAAGTTTTTTGTTGGTGTATATTTTTAAATAAATAGCCCCACTATAGATAATAACGAACATACTCACCCATAAATACTCAATGGGTAATTCATAAACTTTTACCACTAAAGTAAAGAGAATAAGAGGCATTAGAATTT
>CACVAR010000050.1:0-5607 GCA_902727905.1 uncultured Sulfurovum sp.
AAATTAGGTTATGGTGCTGGTCAAACTGGTGCTTTAGTGATTGGAGATCATGGACAAAATATGATTCCTCTTCCACAAAAAGTACAAGTTGGTGATGTACCAACAACAGATTTACTTACAGATGAAGAGTTCCAAGAGATAATCGAAAGAACTAAAGGTGGTGGAGCTGAAATTGTTAAACATCTAGGAACTTCTGGTTACTATGGTCCTGGACGCGCCATTGCTCATATGGTAGAGGCTATTTTAAATGATAGTCGGACAGTTGTTTCATGTTCAGTCCTTTTAAATGGTGAATATGGGTACTCAAATGTAACTGTTGGTGTACCTGTAGTACTTGGTCAAAATGGTGTTGAAGAAATTATTCAAATGACACTAAATACTAAGACTAGAGAAAAATTCCAAACATCTGTTGACAGTATTCAAGAAGGTATTAATATTCTTGAAAAAAATGGATTTTTTGATTCATAATATGTAGGGTTCGTAAACCAACCCTACGCTACAATAGTTCACATCCCTTTCCCCCTATAATCCCAAGTAATGATATTCATTCACCCTTAACACCCTAACAAGTAAAATACCTTATTAATCCAAAATAGGAGACAGTTAATGTCATATAGAATAGAAAAAGACACCATGGGTGAAATGCAGGTTCCTGCTGATAAATATTGGGCTGCACAAACTCAAAGATCAGTACATAACTTTGAAATTGGTAATGAAAAAATGCCAATCGAAGTCGTGTATGGTTTTGCAAATTTAAAAAAAGCATGTGCTTTAGTTAACCAAGAGCTTGGTCGTTTAGAAGATGACAAAACAGCTGCTATGGCACAAGCTTGTGAAAGTATTCTTGCTGGTGAGTTAGATGATAACTTTCCTTTAGTTGTATGGCAAACTGGTTCAGGAACTCAGTCAAATATGAATATGAATGAAGTTGTTGCTAATAAAGCGACAGAAATTATGGGTGGAGACTTTACAAAAGAAAATCTTGTACACCCAAATGATGACGTAAACAAAGGTCAAAGTTCAAATGATACTTTCCCTACAGGTATGCGTATTGCAGAAGTTGTTACAGTAACGGATAATCTTATTCCAGCATTAGAGCAATTAAAAGATACCCTACAAGGAAAAGTAGATGCATTCTCTGACATTGTTAAAATTGGTAGAACACACCTTCAAGATGCTACACCACTGACACTTGGTCAAGAAATTTCTGGTTACGTAGCTATGTTAGAGACAAATCTAAAACAACTTAACGATGCACTTGTTTACTGTAGAGAAATTGCAATTGGTGGTACGGCTGTTGGTACAGGGCTTAATTCTCATCCAGAGTTTTCAGAACGTGTTGCTGCTCAACTGAATAAGTTTATGGCTAAAGATTATGGTTTTGTTTCACAACCAAATAAATTTCATGCACTTACAGGTCATGATGCAGAAGTAGTACTCTCTGGTGCATTAAAAGCACTAGCAGCAAACCTTATGAAAATTGCTAATGACATTAGATGGTTAGCATCTGGACCACGTTGTGGACTTGGTGAGATTGAAATTCCAGCAAATGAGCCAGGTTCATCCATTATGCCTGGAAAAGTTAACCCTACGCAAGCTGAAGCGATGACCATGGTAGCTGTACAAGTAATGGGTAATGATGCAGCCGTAGGTTTTGCAGCTTCTCAAGGTAACTTTGAACTTAATGTCTTTAAACCTGTAATTGCACACAATGTTTTACAATCGGTAAAACTTCTTGCTGATGCTATGGTTTCATTTGATGTTAACTGTGCTAGAGGAATAGAACCAATTAGAGACAACATTGACAAATTCTTAAATGATTCACTTATGCTTGTTACAGCACTTAACCCACATATAGGGTATGAAAATGCAGCAACCATTGCTAAAACAGCTCATAAGAATGGTACTACATTAAAAGAAGAAGCTGTGGCATTAGGACTAATGTCAGCTGAAGACTTTGACAAAAATGTCAAACCTGAAGAGATGATTGCCCCAAAGGCATAATCTTCTCTAACTAAATAAAAATGCTACTTAAGTGCAATCAGATTTTGTAGCATTTTTCTCTTCTGTTCCAAAACCACTTTCGATACAACCTTCACCTGCTGTACCTGAAATACTCGGTCTCCCATCATCCCATGTCACCTTACCAGCTTGTACATTGACAAGCAAAGATACTAATAACAAAACTACCCCTAAAAACTTCATTTTAACTCCTTAAGCTAAAGAATTTAATTTAACAATACGCTTATGTATGAATAGATTATAGCCATAAAAGTTAGTCAGAAATATGATATTTTCTTTATTTTTTAATATTTTATTAGAATTTTTATTTATTATATAAATATAATAAAGTTTATATTTATATAGCTTTTTTACTGTTATTATAAATTATTGTTTTATCACTTATCAAAAAATTATGTTAAAAAAAGTTAATAAAATGAAGAATATAGGGGATAAATGGATAAAAATGTAACAAAATGATAGTTATGGATAGAGTAAATTAATTCTTACTTAATGTTGTTTTCTTGTACTCGGAAGTTTAATAATATCAGGATTGGGATGATAGAGGTCATCATTATTTTGAGGCTTAATGGTTTTCCCATTTAATTCATCTAATACAGATAATAATTTTCGCTCTGTTTCAAAACTAAGATTACCTTGACTAATATGTTCTAAAATTTTTTCTGCATATTCTTTTTTTGCGAGCATCTCATTATATCGTTCTTGTTTCTCTAACTCAATTTCATATAACTTTTTTCTATATCGTAAAAAAGTATACAGTAAGAAAAAAACTAATAATGCCAATATAATATAAGTTGCACTATTTTGATTTTTCTCTTCTATTTTTGATTCAATTTTTAAAACAGCGATTTTATGATCTAAATCATTGTCGAGTTCTTTCATTTTAATCTCGGTTTCATTTTTCTTATTTTGAATAATAATATTTTCATAAGATTTTAATTCATTCAATTTACGTTGATTCTCTAAAGCAATTAACTTCTCTTGATGAATATTATCAGTTTTAGTAAAAGCAACTTCCTTACTTATTTGCCTATTTTCATGAGGTTGATCCATAATCTTTTGAATAGCTTCTTGAGGGGTACTACTTGTAGAAAATGCTGAAAAAACAATATAACCTAACAATGCTGATATGCTAACTAAGATTAACTCTTTCATGATCCCTTCCCTAGACTAAAGACAATATAAAAAAATATATATAAATAATATAAAACAATATTATACAATGAATTACAAATATATGTTTTAAAAATTATAGCATGTTTTAAGAAAATTATAGCGATAAGTCTCATTTTTTAAGTGAGAAGGAAGAATCTTCTAAAGGTATACCTACTGTATACCTCTAAAAATGTTAAATAGTATGAAATTAACCAAGAACCTTAGTTACAGCTTTACCAATCTCAGCAGGAGAAACCACAACTTCTACCCCAGCAGCTGATAAGGCATCCATTTTCTCTTTTGCTGTACCAGCAGCACCTGAAATAATTGCTCCAGCATGACCCATTCTTTTTCCTGGAGGTGCTGACTGACCAGCAATAAATGCTACAACAGGCTTAGTAATATTTTCTTTGATGTAAGCAGCAGCTTGAATCTCAAGGTCTCCACCAATTTCACCAATCATTACAATTGCTTCAGTCTCTGGATCTTCTTGGAACATTTTAAGAAGTTGAATGTATGAAAGACCAATAATTGGATCTCCACCAATACCAACAGCTGTTGAAATTCCGTAACCTTCATTACATACTTGGTTTGTACCTTCATAAGTAAGCGTACCAGACTTAGAAATAAGTCCAACATTACCTTTTTTGAAAATCATACCTGGCATAATACCAATCTTACACTCATCAGCAGTAATAACACCTGGACAGTTTGGTCCAATGGTCATCATTCCATTTTTAACAGCACATGCTTTAGCAGCTTGCATATCACGTACTGGAGCACCTTCTGTAATGATTACAGCAAGTTCAATACCAGCAGATGCAGCTTCCATAACAGCATCGGCCACAAATGCAGGGGGAACGAATACCATAGAAACAGTTGCACCTGTAGCAGCTACAGCTTCTTTAACGGTATTAAATACTGGTTTGTCTAAATGCGTCTGTCCACCTTTACCTGGTGTTACTCCACCAACAATTTGTGTTCCATAAGCAAGACATTGCTCAGCATGAAAAGTACCCTCTGCTCCTGTAAAACCTTGAACAATTACTTTTGTATCTTTATTGACTAAAATTGACATTCTTACTCTCCTTTAGCAGCTGCTACTGCTTTTGCTGCACCGTCACCTAAGTCAGTTGCTGCGATTACATTATCGATATTTGCATTTTTAAGAATTTCGGCTGCTTCTGGAGCATTTGTACCATCAAGTCTTACAATAACTGGTACATTAACATCTACTAATTTAGTTGCTTCAAGAATACCATTTGCAATTCTGTCACATCTTACGATTCCCCCAAAAATGTTTACAAAAATTGCTTTAACATTTGGATTCTTAAGAATAATTTCAAAACCTTTAGCAACAGTTTCAGCATTTGCTGAACCACCAACATCAAGGAAGTTTGCAGGTGTTCCACCCATGTAGTTAATTGTATCCATTGTACCCATAGCAAGACCAGCACCATTTACCATACAACCAATTTCACCATCAAGAGCAACGTAAGAAAGACCATACTGAGAAGCTTCTCTTTCATCTGGATCTTCTTCAGAAATATCTCTCATATCTTCAATATCTGGGTGTCTACCAAGTGCAGAATCATCGAATCCCATTTTACCGTCAAGTGCAATAAAGTCACCAGAACCAGTTTTAATAAGTGGATTGATTTCAATCATCTCAGCATCATTTTCCATGTAAAGTGTGTAAAGTTTAGAAGCAAAATCAATCATTTTCTTTTGCTCAGCTTTATCTGTAATTCCTAAACCAAATACAAGTTCTCTACCATGGAAACCTTGGAAACCATAGGCAGGATCAACAGCGATTTTAATAATTTTTTCAGGAGTTTTTTCTGCTACAGTCTCAATATCCATACCACCTTCTGTTGAAGCCATAATAATTGGCATTTCAGCAGCTCTATCAAGGACTACTGATAAATAAAGTTCATCTTTAATATCAGCACCTTCCTCAATATATACCTTTTGTACAAGTTTACCTTCTGGACCAGTTTGATGAGTAACCAATGTCATTCCCAAAATTTCAGTAGCAAGCTCTCTAACTTCCTCTTTATTTTTAGCAAGTTTAACACCACCACCAAGTCCTCGACCACCAGCATGTATTTGAGCTTTTACAACCCAAATATTTCCACCAAGTTCACCTGCATTTGCTACGGCTTGATCTGGTGTATTTGCAATAATACCTCTAGGTGTTGGTACACCATATTTAGCGAAAATTTGTTTCGCTTGATATTCATGAATATTCAATTGATACTCCTTAATTTTAATAATTGTTGAGGTGATTATACGCTCATCAAGAATAATCTTAAGTTAATTGAAATATTATTAGGGATAATTTTTCATTGAGGTGTAAAATATCTACACAATTAAACTTCCCCTATCTACTAAAAAATGTTTTTACCCTACTAGGACACAATCAAACAA
>CACVAR010000050.1:5707-8966 GCA_902727905.1 uncultured Sulfurovum sp.
AATAAAACCAATCTCATCTCTTACCTCCTACCATAGTAAGGCTACCATATAGCCCTCGAATAAAACCTTCTTCTGTACATCTTTTATCTGTATTTGGTTTGTCACACTCAACAGAAATTGTATAATTCGCTCCATGACGTTGATATTCAGCCATCATAATTTCTTCTGATCGGGAAAATTCTACAGGCTTTGTTTTCTGCATAATTTTTTGAAACTCTGGATTTGAAGGAGAAACAGACTCTTGAAAAGTTCTGTCTCCTTCAAATAAAACTGTTGCACCATTTAAGTCAAATGAAATACTATAAAAATATTTATCTGCAACAACTGTCATATTTTCATTATAAGCATAAGAAGATGACAAGTAAGTAGGTAACTTCACATTCTTTATTCCCTCAAGTAATACTTTAGGATAAGGTGCTGTAACTTTTTGTTGAGATTGATCTATGCTAGACCAATCAACATCGAGAACTCCTCCACCTGCATTTAGTAAAGTGCAAGTCAATAAAGTTGAAAATATTAGACGCATATTAGTTCCTTTTTAAATTAACTTCTATCTATTTAAAGTATAACCTAAAATTGTACACCTATTGTTTAGTATGCTATAATTTCTGAAAAAATATAAGGTAGACATGCAAGGCTATATCATTCACTTTAATGAAGACAAAGGTTACGGCTTTATTGGTTCAGATGAATATGAAGAAAACATTTTTGTTCATATTAGTCAGGTAAAAAATGCTGATAAATTAACTCAAGGACAGACTGTTCAGTTTGGCATAGAAAAAACAAAAAAAGGTCTTGCTGCTATTAATGTTATGGCAGGAAAAAAACAATACTCACCCTACCTTATTTTTGGACTCATCTCTCTTTTTATCACTTTAATTATATTTTATACTACTAACCAATACACACAAATACTGATTGCCTATCTCATTAGTATCAATGTTACTACATTTGTATTATATGGTTATGATAAATTTATTTCTAGTAGCGAGAAACTCCGTGTACCTGAACTTAACTTACAAACTTTAGCATTACTAGGTGGTTCACCAGCAGCACTTTTTGCACAAAAGTTTTTTAGACATAAAACAGTTAAAGGGTCATTTCAAGTTATTTATTGGGTAATTGTTGTGGGGCAAATAGGATTAATCTTCTGGCTAAAATAAAAGGTTAACCTCAAAAGAGTTCAACCTTTACCTTTTTAACGTATCCAACCTAATCTTTCTGGTTGTTCTGTAAAGCTATGAATCATGGGAATACTCACTATCATATCTTTTTGTAAAAGCATACTAGGCTTACTAATATTCTTATTTAACTTCATAATTTCATTGACTTCTGCAATGTTTCCATAATATTTCTGTGCCAATTCTGTAACGGTCATAGCATAAGAGAGACGTGTCTCTACCCATGGTATGCCATGTACAATATTACTGTCCATTTTTCGTGCATTTAAAAGCGTTGACCCCATTAACAATGAAGCTCCTAATGTTAACTTAAGTAGTCTTTTTTTCATTTCTATTTCCTATAATTAAAATGTGGATTTAATTATAGTGTTTAAGTACTTAGTATCATAAAAAAATGTAGTTTTACATATTTTTTGTTATTTTTATTTAAGTAAAAATTATTCCTTATAGGTCCAAAGTCCTTCAAACCCTTGATCCAAAATTTTAATCCTCTCAAAGTATGAACGCTCATAACAGCTTAAATAAGCTTTCTGCTTTGCACAAGCATTACGCTGTTTTCCCCATGCTCTTTGTTCTTTTTTTAAAGCATTTACTTTAGTCTCTCCATTCTCTTTATAAAAAAAGCCACTTTTCAATAAACTGTAAGCTCTTGCCATCTTTCGGTCAAGCCTTGCTAAACCTTTGTTATCACAAATTGCCTTTTCGGTAAAAGTTCTAGCTTTAGAGCATAAAAAGCTTGGCTTATCATCAGAAGTAAAATGACCTGCAAAGCTCACATTATGTCCAAATGGTGGTAGACCTTCTTCACTAATATCAAAGCTACCATCTTTTCTTACCTTGAGTATTAATGTATATTTGTCTTCACCTTTTCCTTCCGTGTAGACCAATTTACCATTTTTCATAAAACCTGTAAAACTTAAGTCTCCTAAGTTTGGTCCATATTTTCGTGACATTCCATAGAGAGCATCTCCCACAATACCATAACCGTTTGCTTTGTCTTTCTTGACTGTTAAAGAAGCTGTTGCTCCTCCTTTATGCCATGAGTAGGTACCTGCTTTTAGTAGGTTGTCTGCCATCATTAGACTTACACTCATAAGCATCAATACTATAATTTTTTTCATCTTTGACCTTTTATTTCCAATTCTTATTTATCTTTTTTATCTTCATCAAAAGTATACTCTTCAAGCTTTTTTATCGCTGGTTCAAAACCATTGGATGCCGACTCACGATACCAGAAGTACTCCTCTTCTTCTATTTTAGTTTTATCTTCATTCTCAAAAACATACCAAAATGCTACAAAGTATTGCATAAACTTATCACCTTTTGTTGCTAAAGCATAAACTTCATCTCTATTTTCTTCAAAATAGTGCTCTAAACTTTGCGAGAAACCTTCGTCGTCAAAGGCATTAAGAATTTTAATGAAAAATAATTTTGCAGCATCATCCATCTGACTAAGAGATACTGAACTTTTCGTTTCAAAAAAGGCACAAAATACTGCAGCAAGATTATGCCCTTCTAAAGAAGCTAATGACATTTCTGATTGAAATGTTTGAACTGCTTGGGTATTCTCTTCTGAATATTCTCCCTTAATAATTAAGGGAATAACATCACTGTATTTCTCCATCAATTGATTAACATACTCATCGCTGTAAATCTTCATAGATTCTTCTATTATTTTGGGCTTTTCTTCCTTTAACCGTTCATTACTTACAGGTTTCTCTACTTTAGGTGAACTAAATGAGTCTAAGACCTCTTGTATCTTATCATCAGCAATAATTAATTTTTTCATTACAGAACTTTTAAACTCTTCAATAGAAGCCCTAAAAGAAGATTTACTTTGAGCATGCATTTCAGGTAATTCCTCTAAGCTCTCTTCAATAACATCTGTTTTTCTATTGTCGGAGTATTTACCAATCTCCCAATGTTCCATAACCCCATTAAGAATGTTAATAACTATCTGATGCATTCTCTGTTCATCACTAATTTTATTTAAAAAACTAAGAAAAGGCATTTGAATTTTTTCTATTTCCTCTTGCTCTTGTTCAAATTTCATTACTGCACCAGAGTATTCAGAAGCG
>CACVAR010000051.1 GCA_902727905.1 uncultured Sulfurovum sp.
CTTTTTCTTGAAAGATGTCATCTTGCTTTAAAATTTTGCTTTCTAAAGCCATAAGTGCTGTTTCTTTTAACTCACCTAACAGCCAGGACTTAAGAGGAACCGTAAATCCAGCTTTTGGTTTGTCTGTTGTTTCAGTAGGGATGTATTTTTTTAATACCTCTCGTAATAGGTATTTACCTTTCTTGTGCTTGTATTTTAACTCAGAAGGAACTCTTGCCATGTATTCAGCTAACCGATGGTCTAAAAGAGGTTCTCGCCCTTCTAATGAGACAGACATGGAAGCTCTATCAACTTTACATAAGACATCATCAACCATAAAGGTTTTATAATCCATTGCCATCATTTGGTCAAGATAGTCTAATCGGTCTAGTTTATTAAAGTCACGAAAAGCAGTTTTTTCAAATTTGTTAAATTTACCATTTTTTAGCACTTTATTCAGAAAATTGGCTTCAACTTTGGAAGAAGCTCGTATGAACATTTCTTCTTTGCTTTTGGCATTTATCATACTTTTAAACTTGTTAAATTTGGTCACAATATTTGCTTGTTTTTTTGACTTTGGTAAGAGACTATTCATCATAATAATGGATTTTTCATTGAATAGGTTTACAATGAGTCGTAAAAGGTTATATTTGATCTTAGAGGATTTAAGTTCCATTATTTTTTTAAGGGCAAAGTATTTACTGTAACCAAAGAAAACCTCATCTCCTCCATCTGCTGAAAGTGCTACCGTGACTTTTTCTTTCGCGAGTTTGGAGACAAGTATGGTGGGTAAGGCAGAGTCATCAGCAAAAGGTTCATCATATGAAAATGAGAGTTGATTAATTAACTCTAACATCTCATTTTTTGTACAATATTGCTCTGTGTGGTTTGTTCCAAGTAGTTTTGCTATTTGCTTTGCATCATTTGCTTCATTGAATTCTTTTTCTTCAAAACCGATGGTAAAAGTGTTTAGTTTATCTTCTTGATTTTTTTGTAATAGGGAAGTGACAGTTGAGCTGTCATAACCTCCACTAAGAAATACACCAACAGGTACATCAGAGACCATTCTAAGCTGACAGCTGTCTAAGAGTAAAGTTTCTATTTCTTTAGTAATTTCTGTCTCATTTTTATTAAATTTGTCCATAAGATAGAAGTCATGAATGTCCCAATATTTGTGAATGCTATGTTTTTTAGATTTTAAGTCATATTCAATGTAGTGGGCTGGTTTTAATTTAAAACAGTTTTCATAAATACTATAAGGTGCAGGTATGTAGGCAAATTGAAAATAAAAAGGTAAAACTTCTTTGTTTAGTTTTTTAGAAAAGCTTGGATGTTTATGAAAAGATTTAATTTCAGATGAGAACATAAACACGTTATTATTCATATAATAGTACAGAGGTTTAACTCCAGCTCTATCACGTAATAAAAAGAGTTTTTGTTTTACTTGGTCGTAGATGACAAAAGCAAACATACCAATGAACTTATGTACCGATTCAATGCCCCATTGCTTGTAAGCATAAAGAACTACTTCTGTATCAGAGTTAGAAATAAAATTGTGACCGAGAGACTCTAACTCCTTTTTAATACTTTTGAAATTGTAAACTTCACCGTTGAATATAATAATGTAGTTTTCACACGATGAAAGAAAAGGTTGATGTGCATGGGAAGAGGTATCTTGAATTGAGAGTCTATTATGTCCAAGGTGGACACCTGTTTCGTCAT
>CACVAR010000052.1 GCA_902727905.1 uncultured Sulfurovum sp.
GAGCTACTTCTATTCGTGGCTTTCTTGTTAAGCTAAAACTGTTTATTTTAGCTTACTCCATTGATAGGTTTTTTAAACTTTCTAAACAACATCAAGAATTGGCTTTTAATTAGCAGTTTGGGTTATTTAATAAAAAAGTATTATATATATCATCCTGTATATAACTACAAACTTCATAATATTCATCAACTTCAGAAAAAAAAGAAATATTATATTTTAAATCATAAAAATATTTATTATTTATCTCTACGTAGACATCAGATACAAAAAAATCAAATAATAAGTTTTGGAAAAAACTATTTTGCTGTATTAACCTAATTATTTTTTTACCTAAATGAGATGATGATACCATCATTTTATGCTCAGAACTAGACTCTTCCCAATACTTATCTGCAAAAATTGTATCTGTAAATTCATCCATTATAGAAGGTCTCTCTAAATATTGAATCATATCTTCTCGAATTGGTGGACATTCATCATCACTTTCAAAGAAATATATATCTAGCAATAAGTCTAAATTAGTAACTATTTTTATATTTTGATGAAACTTAATATTCAATTTTATATCTTGATTTTTTTCATATGTACAATAATATAAATCTCCTATCTTTATTAGAAAAAAACTTTTTTTATAACCTTTCAGACTTAAATATGTAATAATATCTAAAACACTACTCTTCCCACTCCCATTCTTCCCAACAATAGCCGTAACATTAATATTGTCACCAAAAAAGTTTTCTATATAATCATCATTTTCATCAATGGTCAATTCATTATTTTTCTCATCATATTCACAATGAAACCGAGGCGAAAAATTAAACCCCTGCTTCTGTATATTTTTATAATCCTCAACCCATAAATAAACCAGTTCCAAAACATCCCCTTTTTGATTCTTGCGCTTATTATAACCAAAATTCGTAGGGTGTGATTGCTATCACACCAATAATCAATCGAATAAATTAAGCCTTTCGGCGAAACATTTATTTATATGAACTTTATTGAATGGTACGTTAAAAACAGCACCCTACAGAATTTGTACAAATATTTATATGTTAGATTGAATTTAGATTTTAATTTAACGGTGCGTTGGGAAACGCACCTTACGAAAAATAAAAAAGTTTATTTTGTTTTATTCCACTCAAAATAAGTTTTAGCTTTTGAAATGTTACAGTACTCAAAACGTACGTCTTCACCTTTTTTCTCAATGCTAAAACCAGTCTCATCAGCAGAAGTGATTAGACCTTTTTCTTTGTCTCCACCGTTAATCTTGAACTTTACACGTTCACCAACAGCTGACATAAAATGCATAGGATTTTCAAGCTTACGCTCGATTCCTGGTGAACTTACTTCTAAAAAGTATGCACCATGCATTGGAGGATTAACATCAAAAAATACAGATAGTTCATTTGAAATCTCTGCACAAAGATCAAGGTTTACACCACCCTCTTTGGTAATGTAAACACGGTAAATAGTATTGCTATCTTCTTGGGCTGTTTCTGTTCCGTAGAAACTTGCACCATTTGCTTTAACAATCTTCTCTATTTGTTCATTAAGATTCACTTGGCTTGTCCTCATCTTTTATATCACTATCTTCATGTCGTTTACCTATCTCTTTGAACAGTGCTTCAATCTTTGAAATCTCTTCTAATTGACTGTCAAATTCAAAAGTAAACTTTGGTGATTTAAACCAACCTTC
>CACVAR010000053.1:0-5966 GCA_902727905.1 uncultured Sulfurovum sp.
GCAGCTGTACTAGGCTCTGGTGAACGTGATGTTAATGAGATTGCTAAAAAAGTGACTGCTTTAAATAGTATTGTTGCTAAAGAGAGTTTTAAAGAGCAGTTATCTACGTTTAAACGTGTTGCCAATATTTCTAAAGAGGTCAACTTGGAAGATGAACTTAAAGTTAATACAGCACTTTTTACAGAGAGTATAGAGTCTAAACTTTACGCAACATACCAAGATACAATGGTTAAGAGCTATAGTTCCTATGAAGATAAGCTTGCTGCGATGTTTGGATTAAAGTCAGAACTAGACAGATACTTTGATGATGTATTGGTAAATGTAGAGGATGAAGCTGTAAAAACTAACCGTAAAAATACGGTGGCTTCTATCTATAAATCATTTAAAGAAATAGCAGACATACAAGAAATAACGATATAAAACAGTAAATATTTATATATTTTTAATTTTTAATCTAAATTTTATATTTTATAAATATTTAAGTTTAAATAGTAATAACTTCCATTATAATAAATTAAATAATTAAATATACCAATTTATTTAATTTTAATATAAGGAAGTTATTATGAACTTATCTGATAAAAGTAACCTATTAAAAATTGCAATTGAAGAAGGTTGTAAGACAGTTAGAGATCTTGCAGAGTTTATTAAAAGTAACAACATTGAAACAGGAACTTATAGACAACTTGGTGTATAAGTTTAGTGTAAAATTAGAGAAGAGAGTTTACTTCTCTCTTTTTCTATAGAATTCCTTTTTAAATTCTTGAAATCTATTTTCAAGAATGGCTTCACGCATTTCAGTCATAAGATTGAGATAGTAATATAAGTTATGAATGGTACCAAGTCTAAAGTATGTGATTTCTCTAGTACGGTATAGGTGACATAAGTAAGCTTTTGAATAAGTTTGGCATACCATACAACCACACTCTGGATCTAGTTTGTCATTATCTTCTTTAAAACGCGCAGCTTTTATATTTACTTTTCCATAGGATGTAAATAGTGTCCCATTTCTTGCATTTCTTGTTGGCATGACACAGTCAAACATATCCACACCACGTTCTACATTTTCCACTAAGTCTTCAGGTGTTCCTACGCCCATTAAGTAACGAGGTTTTTCTTCTGGCATGAACTGAGTTGTCCATTCTACGGTGTCATACATATCTTGGTTGGCTTCACCTACAGAAAGCCCACCAATAGCAAAACCATCATAGTCTAAAGCACAAAGTTCTTTAGCAGACTTTTCTCTAAAAGGTTTATCTGTTCCCCCTTGGATAATGGCGAAGATATTTTGGTCTAAAGATTTACCTTCAGCTTGGTTGGCTCTATGATAAGCTATAGATTCTTCAGCCCAACGTGTGGTTCTTTCAATACTTGCTTTAATACGTTCTTGAGTTGCTGGTAGGGCTACTAGGTCATCAAGTATCATCATGATGTCTGAACCTAAATTATTTTGAATATCAATTACTTTTTTAGGGGTAAAGTAGTGAGAAGAACCATCGATATGTGATCTAAAAGTAATTCCTCCCTCATCAATCTTTACATTGTCAGAAAGAGAAAAGGCTTGAAATCCACCAGAATCAGTTAAAAAACTTTTTGGATATTGGGTAAAGCCATGTAGTTTTCCCATTTTGTTAACCACGTCATCTCCCGGTCTTAGATAGAGGTGATAGGTATTTCCTAAAATGATTTGAGGTTTTATAAAAGTTGCTAGGTCAGTTGCATCAAGTGCTTTTACTGCACCAACGGTTCCTACAGGCATAAAGACAGGGGTTTGAATGGTTGAGTGAGCAGTTTTTAGGGTACAAGCTCGTGCTTTCCCATCTGTTTTATCTATCTGAAAATCCATTGTGCTATAATTATCCTAATTAAATATTTGGTGAAATTATAATGAAAAATGTATTAATACTAGCAAGTGGTCTTATGGCTAAAAATTTTGTTCAGTGGGTTGGAACAAGTCGTATTGATACCAATCAGTACTATATAACCTGTACAAAAGAAGAGATAGATACTTGTGCTAGTTCAGTAGATAATATTACCTATATTGATATTGATCCGACATCCTATATGCGTGTTAAAAATATGATGGAAGATAAAAACTTTTCAACCATATTTATTGTTATTGAAGATAGAAAAGAGGCTGAATTTGCTTATAGAAATATACGTTTAATTAGACCTAAAAGTTTTGTGGTTTTTGTCTCTAATTGGGATGATATCAAGTTTGATGATGATAATTTGACCATGCTAAATGTAAATGATATTGTGGCTTCTAATCTTTATGAAAAACTTCCCAACGTACCACTCATAGCTCAAAATATTGGTTTGGGTCATGGTGAAATCATGGAAATACTTATCCCTTTTGGAAGTAGTTTTGCTTATAGACATATTGGGGCTATATCTCATAGAAAGTGGAAGATAGTAGCTTTATATAGAAAAGAAAAACAGATGTTTACCAATTCTGCTACGATGTTACAACCTAATGATAGATTAATTGTTATTGGTAATCCTTTGGTTTTAGAAGAAGTTTATAAGAAGGTAAACCGAAGACAAGGGGTATTTCCTGAACCTTTTGGTAAAAACTTGTACCTTTTAGTTAATATGCAACAGCCTAAAGAAGACATACTTATACAGGTTAATGAAGCAATTTTCTTAAGTAATCAACTTAAAAAAACCAAACTTTATATTCGTCTGATTCATAGTAGTAATTTAGCATGGATTTCTGAAATAAGGTCTCTACAAACTGATGATATACAGGTACTTGTAACTTTTAGAGATTCTAAAATTTTTCAAGATATTGATTATGATATAAGTCAATATGAAGTGGGACTTTTTCTTTTAGAACGAGAACATTTTTTTCATAAAAAGTATAAACACTATATTATGGACTATAAGCGACCTATTTATCTTTTTGGTGAGAAATCACTTTATAATATTAAACAAGCTTTAATTCTTATAGGTGATGAGATAGAGATGGAGTCTTTGTCTACTTCTATATTTGATTTTTCTGATAGTTTAGATTTAGAGTTAAGTTTATGTGATTATAGTCCAGAGGGTGATTTTCAAGATAATACGAAAATCATTGAACATTATGAGACCCTTTCTCGTTTGTACAACTTTAAAGTAGCTTTTGAGAAGAAACGTGTTAATCCCATTCGTGAACTTTTAAAACATGAAGAGGTTTTACATGTACGACCTTTTATGAAGGAACTAAAAAAGTTTTCTATTTTTAAACTTTTTTCAACTAGGTCCAGTTCTTATATTATGTCCATAAAGAAACACCCTCAGCTTTTAATTCCTGTGGATAATTAGCCTACGTTATAATTAAGTCCATTAATGGCACTTTTAAGCTAAAATTATAACCATATTAAACTCAGAAAATATAGGTCTTAAAATAGATGATTGTACCCATTAATTTAGAAAATAGTAAAGCTGTAAAATACAATGTTGTTATTGATGAACTTCCAACACTTGCCTTTAATCGAAAAGTAGCCATAGTTACCAATACAACTGTCGCTGCTTTACATTTAGAAACGTTAAAGTCTAAGATTAACGCTGATGAACTTTTTGTTGTCACGGTAGAAGATGGTGAAGAGTTTAAAAACTTGGCTACGGTTGAGACTATTTTAAATGAATTATTTGAAAATAAACTGGATAGAAAATCACTTTTGATTGCATTGGGTGGAGGAGTTATAGGTGATATGACAGGCTTTACGGCTTCTCTTTACCAACGTGGTATTGGTTTCGTTCAAGTTCCCACCACACTTCTTTCACAGGTTGATGCTTCTGTTGGAGGAAAAACTGGCGTAAACAATGCTTATGGTAAAAATCTTATTGGTGCTTTTTATCAGCCAGAAGCTGTTTACATAGACACAGAGTTTTTAAAGACACTACCTAAAAGAGAGTTTGCAGCAGGTATAGCAGAAATTGTTAAAATGGCTGTGATGTTTGACAGAGAGTATTTTGACTTTTTAATGGATGCTGATTTTAGAGAGAAGGAAGTTTTAGAAAAAGTAATTCAACGTTCAGTTGAGTTGAAAGCTGAAGTAGTGAATCTTGATGAAAAAGAGTCAGGGATTAGAGCCGTTTTAAACTATGGACATACTTTTGGACATGTTGTAGAGAATGAGACAAATTATAAAACTTATTTACATGGTGAAGCAGTTGCCATTGGTATTATGATGGTGAATGCTTTGGCTGTTGAGTTAGGGATGATGAAACAAGAAGAGATGGATTTAGTTGAGAAGTTTTTGAAAAAGCATGACTTACCAACTACTTATGAGATTAAAGATGTTAATGCATTTTATGATAAATTCTTTTTAGATAAAAAAGCTGCTAACAATACTTTAAAATTTATTTTACCACAAGGTCTTGGTGGACATATGATTCGAAACGATATTTCTGAAGATGTATTAAAAAAAGTTTTGAAAGTATTTTAAAATGATGAAAATTTTTCTTTTATTTTTTATTTTTTTCCAACTGGTACAAGCTGAAAATAATTTAACAAAAGAAGTTAATGCCACGTTAATGGAAATTGTTGCAGCTGAAGATAAGCAGAAAAATGAAGAAAGTATTTCTATTATTGAAGATGCTTTAGAAAAGAAAAAACTTCAAGAAGCTAAACGGCTTGAAAGAGAAAAAGAAGAAAGAAGACTTTTAAAAGAGAAGCGAAAGTTAGAAGAAAAAAAAGAGTTAGAAGCAAGACTTAAAGAACTTAGAGAGAGAAAACAAGCCATTGATGATGTATTGGCTGAGGGAAACATATGGATGACCCAATATTCTCCCTATGAGACTTATCAAAGTTTTAATTTAAGACTTAAAGCAATACATAATGAAATAAAACTTTATAAAAAAGGGAAGTCTCTTAGTGATATTGAAAAGTTAGAGCTTAATGCCTTAGAGAAAGAGTATGAAATTGTCTCTGGTAAAATTACACAACTAAATGACTATAAAACAGATCCTTTTACTGGCTTGATAGAACCCATTAAGCTCGATCCCGAACCAGTTATTACTAATCCTCTTGATATTATTACAGGAATGTCTTATCAGAAGCATTTACAAACTTTAAAAGAAGAGAATGATAGGAAGTATACTTCGCTCAGTTTGGCTGTAAAAAAGATTTTAGAAAAAAAGATAATCTTACAAGAGTTGTCATTAAGAAGCGATGATAAAAAATATGTTGAAGAGTTAGACCGAACAGATAATAAATTGAAAGACTTTGAATATGCTTTAGAGGTTTTTGAAACTTCGGTTGAGACATTTATTCAAAGAATTTCTCAAATCAATCTTAACATTAACAAAGGTATTGAAAAAGAGATAAAAAAGTCAATTGTGACTGGGATTATTATTCTAATACTTTTATTGACTTTTTTACTGGTGAAGTACTTAGTTCGTAAATACATGTCAGATAATGATTTGTTTTATGGAATTAATAAGGTGGTAAACTTTATGTTTATCTTTATGGTTTTTATTATTTTACTTTTTACTTATCTTGAAAATGTAGAAAACCTTATGACCATTTTATCTTTTGCTTCAGCTGGTATTGCTATTGCACTTAAAGATTGGTTCATGTCTTTATTGGGTTGGTTTGTTATATTGGTTTCTGGTTCCATTCATGTTGGTGACAGGGTAAAGTTTGTAAAAGATGGTGTAGAATATGTTGGAGATATTGTGGATATTTCTGTACTTCGTATGACCTTACATGAAGATGTTACACTAACAACCATTATGCTTAATAAACGTTCGGGACGTATTGTATTTATTCCCAATAATTATATTTTTACTGACATGATTGCAAACTATTCTCATTCTGGTCTTAAGACAGTATGGGATGGTGCTGAGTTTATAGTGACCTTTGATTCAAACATTGCAAAAGCACAGGCGATTGCGAAAGATGTAAGTAGAAAGTACTCAAAAGGTTATACGGATATGACACGTAAACAGTTAAACCGTTTACGTTCTAAGTACAGTGT
>CACVAR010000053.1:6066-8901 GCA_902727905.1 uncultured Sulfurovum sp.
TTAACTGGAACCAATGTTGGTAGTTATGGAGGTAAAGAGGGAACTTCTATGGCAAAATTGCTTAAACGTATGAGTATGATTCGTGGAGTTAGACGTATTCGTATAGGAAGTTTAGAACCCATACAAATTGATGATGAATTTAAAGAGTTACTAACAGAACCTTGGATGGCAAGACATTTACATATTGCATTACAGCATACTTCTGACAAGATGCTAAAGGTTATGAATAGACGTAATGACTTTAAAACAGATATCGAACTCTTAACAGAAATTGCTAGTAAGGGTTATGGTATTGGAACTGACTATATTGTGGGACATCCTGGAGAAGGTGAGAAGGAATGGAAAGAAGCAATTGAAAGAGTAAAGCTTTTACCATTAACGCATGTACATGCTTTCTCTTACTCTAAACGTGACAATACAGCTTCAGCAACTATGAAACCAGAGATCAGAGGTAATATAGCTAAAGAGCGTCTTAGAGAATTAACGGCTTTAGTAAAAAGAAAAAACCATGACTTTAGATTGGCAAACAATCAAAACCTTGAGGTTCTTATAGAACAGGGTAGAGATGGTGTTTATAATGGATACGATCAGTATTTTAATAAAATTGAAGTACAGTCGAAAGAGGACATTGTATCTAATTGGATTTTAGTTGAGAATGCACAAGTAGATGGTGAGAAGAATGTGGCAGTCTATTAGTAAAAATACAAAAATTATTTTTATAGCTATTGGATTGTTAATAGCTATTTTATTCTTTTCCAGTTTGAATAATAAAAGTGATTTAATTAATGAAAAAAAAGCTTTTGAACTTTTAAAAGATTCAGAAGTTGAGAAAGTATTGGTTAAGGATCCGTATATTTATCTTTATGTAGAAGACAATAGTTATAAAGTTCCGAAAGATGCTATGGATTTAGAAAAGTTGTTTAGTTTGAGTATTGTTGAGTATGATGAAGATAGTACTGAAAGCATTGATATTTTTATTTTTCTACTGCTTTTAATTACAATAGTTTATATTTTTTATTCTATGAAGGCTTCTCGTAGAATAGAGGAGAAGTTAACTATAAGAGAGCATGAAGAAAATAATGGATTTAATCATGACACTCAGCTTATAAAAGCACAACATTCTTTGGTGAACTTTTCAGATGTTGCTGGTGTTGGAGGTGTTAAAGAAGAGTTAAAAGAAATTATTGACTTTTTGAAAAACCCTGATAAATATACAGAGTTTGACATTTCTTTACCTAAAGGGGTACTCCTTGTTGGACCTCCAGGTGTTGGTAAAACACTTATTGCTAAAGCTGTTGCTGGAGAAGCTGAAGTACCATTCTTTTATCAAAGTGCTGCTTCATTTGTTCAAATATATGTGGGTATGGGTGCTAAGCGTGTTTCTGAATTATTTGCGAGAGCTAAAGAGATGGCTCCTAGTATTATTTTTATAGATGAAATAGATGCTGTGGGAAAGAGTCGAGGTGGTCAAAATAATGAAGAGCGAGAAGCAACCTTAAATCAATTACTAACAGAGATGGATGGTTTTGAAGAGAGTTCAGGCGTTATGGTACTTGCAGCTACGAATAAAATAGAAATGTTAGATGATGCACTACTAAGGTCTGGTCGTTTTGATAGAAGAGTGCATATTGGATTACCTGATTTTGAAGAACGTGTTGCGACAATTAGGCTTTATCTTAAATCTAAGATGCATCAAATAGATGTCGAAAAAGTAGCAAGGTTAACCATTGGTTTTAACTCAGCTGCTTTAGCCACACTTATTAATGAAGCTGCACTTCATGCTCTACGCTTAAATAAACATGTTATGGAAGATGGGGATGTTGAAGCTGTAAGAGAAAAAGTACTGTTGGGTAAGTTTAAAATTCAAAACTTTTCTGAACATGAACGTCGTATTCAAGCACTTTATCAAGCTGCAAAAGCCATTACTGCAGCATGGTTAGAAGTAGAATTTGAAAAGATAGGTATTCTTTCATCTCATTTTGTTCCTCACCATAATGAGATTCTTTCTAAAACAGCTTTGGATAATGAATTAAAAGTATTACTCGCTGGAAGAATTGCAACAAAAAATCTTTATGCTGAACTTTTTTCAAATGCTAAAGATGATATTAAAGCAGCCAAAGCATTGGCTTATCAAATAACAGAAGAGTTTTACATGACGGAAGATTATCTCTCTTCCCCTGACCATTCAGCACAGCTTCTTGCTGAAGCTCATGATGAAGTAGTCACTTTACTCTCTAAATTAGATGCCGTTGTGGTTATTGTTAAAGAGTATTTACTTGATAATGAGTCTATTACTATGAAGCAAACAAAAGAATTAATTAATGAAATATTTTAGATGAAGTATTTTAACGGTTTTTCCTTAGAAGGTGAAAAATTATTTTTTACTGAATATTTAGTGAAGTCTGAGTATTCAGTAGCTGGTTTTTCTTATGGAGCTCAAAAGGCATTTGAATATGTTTATGACTCTAAAGAACGTATTGATAGGCTAGTTTTAATCTCTCCGGCATTTTTTCAAAATCATAAAAAATCTTTTATTAAAACGCAGCTTCGTTATTTTAAAGCAGATAAAGAGGCTTACCGAAAAGCATTTTTAGAGAATGTTTCTTACCCATCACAGCAATCATTAAGTGATTTCTTAACAGAGGGTAGTTATGAAGAGTTAAATGATTTATTGACCTATGTGTGGGATGAAGCGAAAATTCAAACGTTAGTTAAAAGAGGGGTAAGCATTGAAGTATTTATGGGAGATGCTGACAAGATTGTGGATGCCCAAAAAAGTTTTGAATTCTTTTCTAAATTGGTTCCTGTTTATCTTTTTAAAGGAAAAGGGCATCT
>CACVAR010000054.1 GCA_902727905.1 uncultured Sulfurovum sp.
AAAGCTTTCTACCTAATGCTATAAGGAGAAAAATGTTGTTTTATCTCTAGTCATAAACTGTGATTGTTACAAGATTTGAAGTTAGTACTTCAATCTTACAAGAGTAATATATTTCTTTTTAGAAGTAGATTTACTCTTAATTTATTATACGAGGATAATATAATGAAAAAAAGACTACTGTTTTCTGGTGCTGGGGGGTCTATATTCCCTTATATGTTTAACGCATTAGAAGAAGACTATGAAGTCTATGCTATGGATTCAGATGAAAAAATTGCTCACTTGTATAAGAATGAAAAAATTTTTACCGTTCCAAATATAAGTGATGATGCTTTTGAGACAATTATTAGTAATATTATTAAAGAGCATAAAATAGATGTTTATATCCCGGGGATAGATGAGGAAATTTTAATTGCTATAGAAATTTCAAAAAAAATGGGGATTCAAATTCTTTCACCTAATGAAGCTTTTGTAAAACTTTGTTTAGACAAGTTTCAATTAATGAAAGTTTTAAACACCCATAGAATCTCTACAATTGAAACATATATGGCAGATGAATATAATGAAAATTTTGATTATCCTATTTTCCTAAAACCGAATATAGGTAGAGGCAGTAGAGGAATTAAAAAAATAGATAATCTTAATGAGTATGAATCGTATTTCATACTAGAAGAGTATGAGAAAGAAGAGATACTTGTACAACCTTTCGTAGGTGGAGATGAATATACTGTTAGTGTGACAGTTAATAATCTAAATCAATTAATTTCTATTGTCCCCAAAATAGTCTTTACAAAACAGGGGATTACAAAATATGCACAAAGTATTAAGCATGAGAAAATTGAAGAAATTTGTAAAAAAATTGTTGACTTACTAAATCCACATGGTTCTTTTAATGTTCAATTGAAATTACTGGATAATGAAGTTTATATATTTGAAATCAATCCTAGATTTTCAACAACATTGGTTCTTAGTGTTGCCAGTGGAATAAATGAGATAGACTTAGCTATACAAAACTTTGATAAAAAAGAAGTTGACTATATAGAAGACTTTAAAGAGGTAAAGCTTATTCGAAGATGGGAAAACGTTTTTTATGAGTAGAACTTTGGTTGTCGGAGGTAATGGATATATTGGTTCTCATCTTAAAAAGAGATTTCCAAACTTTGTTTATGTTGGACGCCAAGAATTTGACTTACTCAATAAAGATGAGATTGTTAAATATTGTAAAAATATACAAATTAATATATGTATTGTTCTTTCAGCTACAATTTCTTATGAAGAAAATTTAAATTTTTTAGAAGAACCTTTTACTACAAATATAACAGGACTTAATAACTTACTAAGTACTTTAAAAGAAGAGCATAAAGATATCAAAATTATTTACTTTAGTTCTATGACTGTTTATGGAGATGAAAATTTCTTACCTGTTACTGAAGACGCTTATTTAGCACCATTGCATAGTTATGGTCTCTCCAAGGTATATGCTGAATCCTTAGTTAAATATTATAATCTAAAATCAGTTATTATAAGAATTCCAGGTATTTATGGGGGTGATAGAAAGAGTGGATTGATCTATAATGTTATTAGCAAAATGATGCAAGATAAAGAAGTGTCTATTGAGACTCAAAATTTAGGTTATTGGGAAACATTACATATAGATGATATGCTTGATATGTTTTCAGATTTTTTAGATAAATATAGGTATAGTGAGAAATATGAGGTTTTTAATATTGCATATGGAGAGAAGACTGATATTGTGGAAACAGTTCATTTTATTGCTAAACAATTAGAGTCTAATTCTAAAGTAGATGTTACTAAAAAATATAAGGATCTTTATTTATCAAATGATAAAATTTTAAAATTTATTAACCCACCTATGACATATAAAGATAGACTTATTTTATATATAAATGAGATAAAATGACATTTATAATTGGTGATATACATGGTGAAATAACCAAACTAAAAAACTTAATAACGAATATATATAAAATAAATAATGATGCAAAACTTATTTTTTTAGGAGATTATGTAAATAAAGGTGAGGATTCTAAAGCAGTATTAGATTATTTAAGAACATTGGAAAATTCTATATTCTTAATAGGAAATCATGAATATTACTTTTTAGAATATATTAAAAATGGACAGTTTTCAGATAAATTAGAAAAATATGCAGGAAGTACAACATTTATTGATTTTGACATGACTCTATCAACGATAAAAAAGAAGTTTTATTTACCTTATAAAGATTTTTTTGATAATTTAAAACCTTATTATATTACGGATAAATATTTTGTATCTCATGCTGGAATTAATCCCCCTTATGCAAAAGATGACTTAGATACTATTCCTCTTAAACAATTTTTATTTAACCGATATGACTTTTTCAATTATAAAGATAAAATTCATGGAAGAGTCGCTATCTTTGGGCATACGGGTTTTAATTATCCTTATTATGATGGAGTTAAAATAGGTATAGATACAGCAGCTGTTTATTCAATAGATAGTCCATTAACCTCTTATTGTTTAGAGGAAGAATATTTTCTTGATGATCAAAATAAAAAACTTTTTTTAAAAGATTTAAAACTAGATAGAACACCTTGGATTAATAGACGAGAACCTTATAGAATGGAGAAATAATGAAGAAAAAAATTTTAATAGTAGCAGCTCATCCAGACGATGAAGTATTAGGATGTTTTGGAACAGTCGCTAGGCTTATTAAAGAGGGATATGAAGCGTATACCCTTATTTTAGGTGAGGGAAAGACGAGTCGAGATGAAGAGAGAGTTGTAGAAAGTAGACAAGATGATATTGAACTTTTAAATAGTGAAATATTAAAAGCAAATAATGTGATTGGTATTAAGAAAGTGTTTGTAGAAAGTTTTGCCGACAATAGATTTGACAGTGTTGATTTACTTGATATAATTAAAGTAATATCAAAAGTAAAAGAAGAAGTAAATCCAGATATAATATTTACACACTATGAACATGATTTAAATATTGACCATCAAATAACTTATAAAGCTGTAATAACAGCAACAAGACCAATGGAAGATGAATGTGTTAAAGAGATATATAGTTTTGAAATACTCTCTTCTACAGAATGGAACTATCCTCTTTCTTTTTCTGCTGATACCTATTTTGATATATCTGACACGATTGATTTAAAAGTAGAAGCAATGAAAATTTATGATTCTGAATTATGTGAATATCCACACCCTAGAAGTTTAGAAGGTATAAAGCTAAATGCTAAATATCAAGGAATGAGAGTTGGAAAAAAGTATGTTGAGGCATTTAAAACTATTAGGGCTATCAAGTGACTATAGATAGTTTTGAATTGATTGATTTCTACAAGCTTACAGAAGAAGATAAGAACTTGATTTTAGATTGGAGGAATCATAAGGATATAAGACAATGGATGCATACATCAGAAATACTTAGCAGAGAAAACCATTTAAATTTTATTGAATCTTTAAAGAAATCAAAAGACAAAAGATACTTCTTAGTTTTAGATAATCAAAAGAAGATTGGTGTAATATACTTTACAAGTATCTCAAAAACAACAAATAGCTCTGAGTTTGGTTTATATGCAAACCCAAAAATTCAAGGTTTGGGAGCTAAGCTGATGAATATAATTTGCAAGTATGCTTTCGAGGAGTTAAAGAATACCTCACTAATAGCAGAAGTGTTCTCTAGTAATGTAAGGGCTATTTCGTTATACTCAAAATATAAATTTAAAGAGTTTAAGAGAGAAAAAACAAACCATCAAGAGGTAATATATATGGAGTTAAGAAATGAAATTAGATAATTTTGATTTAAATAAAGATGGGACATATATCATCGCAGAGCTTAGTGCAAATCATGGAGGTAACCTACAGATAGCACTTGACACGATTAAAGCAGCAAAAGAGATAGGGGCAAATGCAATTAAGATACAGACCTTTACTGCTGATGAACATACATTAGATTCTGACAAAGATGATTTTATTGTTAAAGGAGGGACTTTATGGGATGGTCGAAAAATATATGATTTATATGATGAAGCACATCTTCCTTGGGAATGGCATAAACAGATATTTGATTATGCAAAAGAGATAGGTATTACATGTTTCTCTGCGCCTGTTTCTAAAAAGTCTGTTGATTTTTTAGAAACTTTTAATGTCCCCATATATAAGATAGCCTCATTTGAGATAACTGATTATGAACTTATACGCTATATGGCAAGTAAAGGTAAACCAGTTATTCTATCAACCGGGATAGCTAGTATCGATGAAATTCAGGATGCTGTAGATATTTGTAGAAGTGAAGGAAACAATAATATTATTGTATTGAAATGTACAAGTGCCTATCCTGCTCCTTTAGATGAAGCAAATTTAAAAACCATTAAAAATATTGCTGAAACATTTGGTGTTGTCTCTGGATTTTCAGATCATACTCTTGGTATTACAGCACCGATTGTTGCTGTTTCTTTGGGTGCAAAAGTAATAGAAAAACATTTTATTTTAGATAAATCTATTGGTGGACCTGATGCAGGTTTCTCTCTTGATAAAAGAGAGTTTTCAGAAATGATAAAAGTAGTAAGAGATACAGAGGAACTTCTTGGGAGGATTGATTATAGTATGAGTGAGAAAAAGAAACATAGTAGACGGTTTTCAAGAAGTCTATATGTGGCAAAAGATATTCAAAAAGGTGATGTTTTTACAGAAGAAAATATTAGAAGTGTAAGACCTGGTTATGGAATGCATCCTAAATATTTGAAGGATATCTTAGGTAAAAGGGCCGAGAAAAATTATATGTTCGGAGATAGATTTTAAAAATGATGAAAATCAACAAACTATTTAAAAATTTAAAGGCTTTTATATTTAACGTCGAGAGATTGTTGTCTATACCAGAAAGAAAAAAACTTTATATTCACTTTAGAAATAGAATAAACAACTTTTATAGTAAAAAAATACCTAATTCAGAGAATTATCCATATCAGATTCATGATCCATATTTAGTTTTTGAAGAAGGGAAAGACTATGAAGAATTATTTTTTGTAGGAGAGAATTGGCTTGAAAACAACTCTTCTAAACCTATAGCACTAATGATTGGATTTAATAATTGGAAATATGGTTTTATTACTGATTATTTAAAGGAGTATAGGACTGTTTATACTCCTCGGAAACTTTCATTGTCTACATCACTATCATTATTTAAATTATATCCAAAACCTAATGTAATTATTGTTTGGGGGTATACAGAAAATCATTTTGTTCGTAGGTATTCTATTAAAAAAGATATTCCTTTATATAGAATGGAAGATGGATTTATACGATCTGCTCTTTTAGGTGCAAGTCATGCTACACCATATTCTTTAATACTTGATAAAAAAGGTTTATATTATAATCCAGAGATGGAATCAGATCTTGAAATGATATTAAATAATTTTGATTTCCAAGAAGATAAGCAATTACTTATTGAAGCTGAAAAATGCTTGAAATTAATTATTGATATGAAGGTTTCTAAATATAATACACCATCAACGAAAGAAATAAACAAACTTGGGATTAAAATAAAAAAGAGAATTGCTATACTTGGGCAAGTTGATAATGATGCAGCCATTAGATATGGAAACATTGACAATTGGTCTACCGAAGAACTCATTCAACTTGCTAGATATGAAAATCCTGAAGCAGATATAATATATAGACCTCACCCTGAAGTATACAAAGGGTATCAAGAAAGTAAATTAAAATTAAAAAGAATTAAGTATTTTGCAAAGATATCTCTTCCTGAGGAGCCTTTACTCGAGTTCTTAGAAACTATTGATCATGTATATGTTATTAATTCACTATCTGGATTAGAAGCTTTGTTACGAGGAATCAAAGTTACAACAGTAGGTGCTGCTTTTTATGCTGGATGGGGATTAACTGATGATAGATATAAGTTTGAGAGGAGAGATAGAGAATTATCTCTTTTAGAATTATTTGCTGGTATTTATTTAAAGTATCCTAAATATTTAGCTAATTTAGAGAATAGTAGTATGGGTTTATTAACAACATGTCATAAAATTAAAGCAGACGCTTATATTGCAAGTTTTGATATAAATAAAAAATTATTTTTCAATAAAGAGTTTGAACCCTTACTTGAAAATGACTATTGGGGATATTTCCTTTTGAATAATAAGGATGACTTGTCTTTAAAAGATGAGAAAAATATGCTCTCCTCTACAAATTTTAAAAAATATTTTGAAGGTAATAATTCTAATTTATTTCAATTAACACTTCTCTATTTTGTTGCAGGAGCATTACAGCATGATGAATCAAGAGACTTGTTTATACAAAAAGTAAGAATTTATATTCATACTATGGTACTGAATGAATTTTTATTTGATTTAGAAGAATATTATCCAGGTGATTATTTAATTAAACATTCTTCTTGGCTTCTTAAAGAAAATAATGAGTTTGAGATTGCTAATAATATGATGTCTCAATATTTAAAAATAACTTCTAAAGAGAATATGAGTAATGAAGAGCTTCATATATGTCAAAAAAAGGAGTTTGAACTTAATGATATAAATCAGAGAGAATTGATTATTTGTAAAGGAAATGATACCCAAGAAGATAAATCTTTCTCACTTAATAATGATGATATAAAAAATTTATTTGAGGCATTAGAAAATTATAAGATAACGCTTGAGTATGATAATTTTATAAATATTGCAAAAAAACTACTTATTACAAATAATGCGAGTACTCTATTATTTACTAGACTGTGTGAAATGGCAACTTTAAAAATGGATACTAATAGTGCTATTAAAATAGCTAAACTTATACAAAAATTGGATATATACGCACATAATAGAGCTTCTGTTCATATGGAACTTGAAAATTTTGACTTTAATCTCTCCTCTAAATCTTTTGAATATATTACAGATTTATTTACTCTTCAATTAACTTTAAATCCAGATAGACTTAATCGAAGCTGGGCAATACTTAAGAAGTATTTTGCTCAAGAGAACTACTATCAATTTTTCTCATCTATAGCTCGTTTGTATGTAAAAAATGATATACATCAAGCTGTACTATATCTTGAGTTAAATAAACCATTGAAGTCTATAGGTATTTTGAAAAATCTAATTGATGATGGAGAAAAGTCTGATAAACTTAGTGTTGAGTATGCTAAAACTTTATTTACTATTGGTAAACATGATGAAGCTAAAAAGGTTATTACAGAAGCTATAAGCATTGAAGCTACTCATGCTAATTATACGGAATATCTTCGCCAACTAAAGGCAAAAGGAAAATTTATAGAAGCTTTTAGAGTTTCAAAAGAGGGCTTGTCTAAAAAGATTAAACTAACAGATGAAGGGCATTTGATGCCAATTTATTTTGGTCTAGGTAAAATAGAAGAAGGTTTTAAATGTTTTCATGATACAGCTCTTAAAGAGAAGCTTATCCATGCTTTTGGAAAAGATAAATATAAATCTACACACTCAATATCTGATATAAAAAATACCCTATTAATCTTTAGTTCTGGTCCTGCTGAAGAAATGCGATTTGCATCAATATATAATGAATTGTCAAAGGCTATAGGATTTAATAATTTTAAATTAACTTGTGACTATAGATTAAAAAATATTTTATCTAGATCTTTTCCTCAAATTACATTTGTAGCTGTTAAACGAACTAGGTTTTTTACGCCTGAGTCTCCACTATCAAACTATAATAGATTACCATCCTTTGAGTTATGTAATACTTTGGATAACAGTACTATTAAACATGTTAAATCAGCTTCTCAGATTAAATTAGTTACTGAACTTTTCTTTCATTTTAGAAAAACATATAATGATTTCTCTAATAAAAAACCTCATTTAATTGTTGATCAAAAAAGAGTTGATTATTTTAAGAAAAAATTACCTCAAGATGCTATATTTGTTGGTTTATCATGGAGAAGTTCTTTAACCAATGCTATGCGAAATATACATTATTTGTCTATAGAGGATATGCTACCATTATTTGATATTCCTAATATTTACTTTGTGAATCTTCAGTATGATGAATGTCAACATGAATTAGATATTTTGAGAAATAAATACAATGTAGAGATTATAGATTTTCCAGAATTAGATCAAATGAATGACTTTGATGGAGTTGCTGGTTTAATGAAAAATTTAGATCTTGTTATTTCTCCTTTTACAGCAGTGATTGAGCTGGCAGGTAGTATTGGGGTAAAAGGATTATTGTTTTCAAATCATGGTGAGTCTTTTTGGCGAAAAGTGGATGGAGGAAATAGTGATGTTTGGTATGATAGTGTAAAAATCGTAAGTTCAGGAGAAATTGGTAATCAGAAAGCTATTGTTATGGCTCTAAAAAAAGAAATTCTAAAAATTATTTAGTAATGAAAATTGGTTATTATTTTTACTTTAACAATGTTATTTCTATTTTTTCTAAACAACATTTTAAAGGTTGGGGAAGAAAAAATACAGGAAGATTTGCACAATGGTGTTATAAAATTTTTTCCGGGACTCTAATACTTAAAGAAGATGGTTTCATTCGTTCTCTAGACTTAGGTATTAATAATTCGCCTCCTTTTAGCCTAGTAGAAGATAATATAGGAATCTATTATGATGTTACTGTTCCATCAAAACTTGAAAACATATTAAATACTTATGATTTTAATGCTGATAAACTTCTGCTTAAAAAAGCTAAAGAGGCAATAGAACTTATAGAAAATTATCATATTTCCAAGTATAACAATGCTCCTAATGTTAGAGATAGTTTTTTTAAAGATGATGAAAAAAAGCGCGTACTAATTATTGCTCAAACAGCAGGTGATGCTTCTTTAGAGTATGGACTGGGTAATAAGTTTACAACAAAACAAATGATAGATGAGGCGATGAATGAAAATCTTAATGCTTCTAT
>CACVAR010000055.1 GCA_902727905.1 uncultured Sulfurovum sp.
CAGGAGAGACCACAGTAGACATCTCTTTTATACCATCTATGTTTTTGATTTCATCTTCAATCCGTTTGACAGCCATTTTGTCTAAGATATCTATGGATGCTCCCGTATAGCCACCTGAAATAGAAATCATATCCAATTCAAAAGAGGGAAATATCTCTTTAGGGGTTTTCATATAAGAGTAGATACCTGTCACAAAAATAAGAAAGAAGAGTAGGTAGTTCATCCGTGCATTGACAATAAAGAACTTTAGAAAGTTTTGGAACATTTTAGTGCCTGTTTTTTGGTGCATTATAGCGAAGATAATTCATTCCACTTTTAGTTCGATCCTCTCTGAGGTGGAATTCATAGGAAATTATGATTGTAACCAAGGTTTGAATTGTCTATATGCATTCCACCTGAGGACAGGTGGAACGAGAAAAAAGTACTTGGAGATTGTCACTAATAAGATTTATAAGTATCTTAACTTTAATTAGGTTAGTAAAGATAAGCTTGAGGCTATGGTTGGGTAGTCCTTTTGGACTACTATTTCTTGACAAGGCTTTTACCTTGTTAGATTTCTTTTTTGAAGAACAGAGACTTAATGTTTTTATTGGTATGTAGTTTGTTATTGCTATAATGTTACTTGAATAAATATTAACCTAAAAGGATATTATTATAGAATATAACCCTTATATAAATGAACCTATTCTTAAATCAGCTTGGATATATGTTGCAATTAGTATAAATAATCTTTCGATGTGTAAAATTGGTTTAACAACTAAAGAAAATCCACTGGATAGAATTAATGAGTCTATTACTTCAAATCCGTATTATGAATTATTCAATTGCTACAATATGGCAAAAATAAAAATTTCTAAAAAAGAGCTATATAATTTTGAAAAATATTTACATAAAAAGGTAGGACAAAATATTTATCATTTAAGTGGAAATAAGTCTGAATGGATTAGAATGTCTCCATTTGAAGCTGTCAAAGAAATTGAGTACTATATCAATAGAAGTTTTGGAAAAGCTGATCTTTATAGTGGAGACTATGAAGATGTAGCACACAAGCTTAAAATAGAAAATAGACCTGATCCTATGATCTATGTATTGAAAAGTAGAGTTGAATATAATGAAACACAAGAATACATTGATTATTTGATGAAATTTCATAAGTATCCAGTAGAATAATAGAATGAAGTGTGATAACTCATCACACCTCTATTTTCATCCTCTTTGAGGTGTAATTCATAGGAAACTATGATTGTAATCAAGGTTTGAATTGTCTACGCATTCCACCTGGGGACAGGATGGAACGAGACTTTTCTATCTACAATAATATGACAATTTGACATATATCTAAATCATTTAAAAAACCTGTTATATACTATGAAAAAAAGGTAGACAAATGGGAAGAAGTAGATATAAAATATATGAACTAACACACCCACACTTTGTAACTTGTACTATTTTACATTGGCTTCCAATCTTCACAAAAAAAGAGAGTGTAGACATCATCTTAAACAGTCTAAAGTTCCTACAAAAACAAGATAATTTGAAATTACATGCTTATGTGATATTGGAAAATCATTTACATATGGTATTGCGTAGTGATGACTTACAGAAGAGTATGGAATCGTTTAAAAAGTTTACAGCAAGAGAGATATTGAAATTATTAAAAAAAGAGAATGCAACAACGATACTTGACCAATTGGCATTTTATAAAAAGGCTCATAGAAAAGATAAGAGTTTTCAAGTTTGGGAAGAAGGATATCAGCCTAAACTTATACAGAATGAAGCTATTTTAAAAGTTAAGATTGATTATATTCACCATAACCTTGTGAAGAGAGGATATGTGGATGAAGCTATGCATTGGCGATACTCTAGTGCTAGAGATTACGAAGGTGGTGAAGGATTGATTGAAATTGATAAGTTGTTGTAATTGAATATGAATTCCACCTCAAAGAGGAGTAATCTTCTTTTCCCTTAACAGGGACAAGATAGATTACATTTGACACAAATCATCATCTAAATTACAATTATTTTTCAAAATGTCATTGATAATGATATACCCATGATTTAGTGCTGAAGCAATGGATCCACCAAGGTGACCAGCCATATCACCTGCAACATAAAGTCCTTGCGAGTTTAGATTGTTATCATCGACAATTGGATTTCCTTTTTCATCCAATACGATATTGGTATTTTGAAGGAACTCTTTTGGTGTAGAACCACCAAGTCCATAAATGACCCTCTCATAGGTATGTGTACTTCCATCATCATATATTACTTTTACCCTACCATCATCATCTTCAACAGATGTTATATCGACACCAAGTTTCAAAGATATTTTTGCATCATCCACTTTTTCCATTAAATTATTTAAATTTTTAGGGTTTGGACGTGTCAATTTTTCTTTTCTATAGCTTAGTGTCACGCTATTTTCATCATGTATGTAGTAGGCAAACTCTACTGCACTGTCTCCACCCCCTACGACTAAGACTTCCTCATTCCCTGGGCAAGTTAGTATGTTAAAATTGATAACTTTACTTAGAGATTTTGGAATTTTATACTCAGGTTTATTTGGTTTTCCCATTTTACCAATAGCGATGATGACATTTTTAGCACTGTACGTTTCATTGGTATTGGTAACAATTTCAAATAGATCGCCCGTTTTAGTAATACCTGACACTTCTGTATGAAATTTGGCATCTATAAAATGTTTGTCTAGGGAGTCGTTAAACAAGTCTAGCGTACTCTCTTTAGTGCCTCCATCAAAGTCTATATTTCCTTGAAGGGTGACGTCTATTCCTTTCCATACTTTGTCTACGGGTTTATTGTCTTTAAAGTATTTTCTAATTGTCTCAGAGTGGTTGGCACTTTTTTCAAAAAGTATAATGTTTTTTACGCCTAAAATCACTGCCTCACAAGCTGTGGCAATACCTGCAGGTCCTGCACCAATGATTACTATGTCATAAACTTTACTCATGATATACCTCGTATAGTTTGTTTTTGCTTTTTATCTATAGGACTTTTTTGAAGCCCTATACTATTTTCATTTCTCATTGTAAGTACTTATAAGCATACTAGTATAAAAAATCTTAATAGAAAATAATTTCTTATGCTTAGGCGTTCTCTTTTCTCATAAAGAGGTGGGTATTAATATTTTTGTAATTTTTCAAAAGACATCCCACCCCTACCAAAAAACCAAAACATTCTATATAATGAAAACAAAACAAGGAGAATAACATGAAAACCATAGCCATAACAGGAGCGTCAGGGTTTGTTGGACAATATATTACTAAGGTTTTTACAGAGCAGGGCTATGTCGTTGTTCCCATTCTTCGTGCTGATATTCATGACCTAAATAAACTTCAAACCAAACTTGAACAGAGTGATGTTCTTATTAATTTGGCTGGAGCTAATATTATTGGTCGTTGGAGTGCGTCGTATAAAAAAGTACTTTATGACAGTCGTATAGAGACTACCAATGCATTGGTGAAAGGCATGAAGCTCATTGATAATCCTCCTAAATTATTTATTTCTACTTCAGCAGTTGGTATTTATAAAAATGATAAACTTTATGATGAATACAGTACAAACTATGCAGATAATTTTTTAGGAAATCTTGTTGATGATTGGGAAGATGAAGCTAATAAAGTCAAAGAACTTGGTGTTCGTGTGGCTATTTTGCGTTTTGGAATTGTCTTAGGTAAAGAAGGTGGTGCGTTACAAAAGATGTTAACGCCTTTTAAATTGGGTGTAGGAGGTATTATAGGTGATGGGAAACAAGCTTTCTCTTTTATACACATTGATGATTTGGCACGATTTTATTTGCATTTAATAGATAATCAAGCCTTAGAAGGTGTTTACAATATGACAACAACTAAGCCCACAACCAATTATGGATTAACCAAGGCACTTGGAAAAGTTTTAAAGCGACCAACTTTTTTACCTCTTCCTACTTTTGTGTTACAACTTATTTATGGAGAAGGCGCAACAGTTTTAACTGATGGTCAGAGTGTAATACCTAAACGTGTTTTGGAGAGTGGCTTTAAATTTAAATTTGAGGAGATTGATGAGGTTTTGGAGGATTTGTTGAAATAATCCTCCAATTTATTTTTTATTTAGTACTTATACGTCAAATTTACTCTAAAACTAATAGGATCTGTTGGGTGAACCATACGGTCTTCAATTCCACCTACAGCTTCTCCTTGTAGTCTTGAAGCGTAGTAGTATTCTATATCATAGTTTTTAGCATTAAGAACATTGAGTACATCTACTGAAAGATCTAAATCTTTTTTGATGTGTTTACCTGCTTTTAAATTGACAAGGGTTGAAGGGCTTGAGCGTACTGAGTTGTCAGGGGTGAGTGCTTTTGAACCTAAGTATCTTACTTTTAATCCACCAAAGTAGTCATTATAGTCATCCAGTAAAAGTGCCATTGAAGCTGTTTTTTCCATGGCTTCTGGTACGTAAGAGCCTCCTTCGACTTCAGGATGTTCATATCTTGCACGAGATACGGTTGCATCCACATCAAAAGTTAACCATTTGTTAATTGGCATATCAAGTGCGAGTTCTACCCCAACTCTTTTTGCCGGTCCTGTAGGCTCTGTTGAACCACTGTCTCCAGCAAATACCAATTCAGAATCACTTTCAAGTGTCCATAGTGTTACACTACTTAAGAAGTCTTTGGTTTTTCTTTGCCATCCAATCTCAGCACCTTTGGTTCTAACTAGAGGGGTTGCAGGATTTGAGGCTAAGAGTACTCCACGTACGTCATTACTATGCAGTCCTGTTCCGGCATTAACAAATACTTCATTATGTTTGTCTACAGCATAGACAAAACCTAGTTTAGGAGATAACATGTGCGTATTGGTTTTACCAGAATCAAGTGCATTGATATGACTTGTACCATTAAATCTAAAGATATCATCTCTAAGACCTAAGGTTACTTTGTATTTATTATCAAAAATCATCTTCATTTGGTAAAATAGGCTGAGGTTAGTCTGTTTAATGTGGTTGTTACTTATAGTACCGATGGTTTCTCTTTGTTGAGAGTTAAACAGTCCTACATCAATATCATCGTGTCGAACACTTGCACCATAATATTGTTCAAGACCAACATTTCCAATCTCCATATTTTTAAGATTACTTATGTCAGCACCATAGACGGTTCTTTCATCTTTTTGATAGATTTGATCTCCTTGCGTAGGATTGTCAAGATAAAAGGTAAAGTTAGAATATAAATCCATGTCATACTTAGTGGCAAAAGCATTTAGCGTAGTGATACTGTCATCTTTACCATAAAAATCTAATCTGGTATTTAAACTGTGTCGACTGCTCTCTCCAGCATCACTTGGGTCAAGTGTACCAAAACGTCCTATGGTACCTCCCTCAATGGCACGTAGTGGTACTTGGTTGGTAGCATTCCATTTGGCATCATATCCCATATAAGTAATCTTCATATCACTTGAATCGTTTTGTTTACTGTAGCTAAGAACACCATTAAACTTTTTGCTTTTTTCTTCTTTATCCCAAGGTCCATTGTTTGTATTTGCTTCGATGGCATAAAGTAAGGTTCCATCATTGACTTCAGCTGTACCCATGTTTAAAAGTCTTGCGTAGTCATGACTTCCGTAGGTAACAGACATGATTGAGTCTTCAAGCGCATCTTTGTATTTTATGTTGGCACTTCCTGTGGATGAAAAGTCTCCTAAGTCTGCAAAGTAAGGACCTTTGGTATAGTTGATATTTTCTATAAGTTCAGGAATTAAGAAGTTTAAGTCTAAATAACCTTGTCCATGTGCATGGGTAGGTAGATTAATGGGCATACCATCTATTCTCGTGTAAAAGTCTGTACCGTGATCTAAAGTAAATCCTCTTAAGAAGTACTGGTTCGCTTTTCCTGCACCACTATGTTGGGTAACAGTAAGTCCCGGTACAGTTTCAAGCACATCTGTAGGACGTGAGATGGGTCTGTTTTTCAGTTGTTTCTCTGTAATGATTCCACTACTTGAAGAGTCATCAACATCAAGATCTACTTTTGGACTGCTTTGAGTACTAGATACTTGTATGTCATCAAGTGTTTCAGTTTTTTCAGCATGTGCAAGGTTATAAAAAATGATCAACATTAATAGATATCTAAAGGTGAAATGTAGCATTGGGGGGGTACCATCCTTATTGTTTTTGATTCTTTATTAAGAGTGAAATCCTATCGGATAAGCAGTTAAAACTTTGTGAAAAGATTTCATTTTGATTATCTTGAATCATATAAATAGTGTTTTTGTTTATTTTTGATGCATCTTAGGTGCATTTAGATAGGGCTAAGAAGTTATATTGAAGTAGGTTGGTTTTAGTACCAACCTCTAATGTTTTAAACATTAAATCTAAAGTGCATAATGTCACCATCTTGAACGATGTACTCTTTACCTTCTAATCTGTTTTTACCAGCTTCTTTAGCACCAGACTCTCCACCGAACTCTACAAAATCATTGTAAGAGATAACCTCAGCACGAATGAATCCTTTTTCAAAATCATTGTGAATCACAGCAGCAGCTTTAGGGGCTGTTGTGTTTTGACGAATTGTCCAAGCACGAACTTCTTTTACTCCAGCCGTAAAGTAAGACTGAAGACCAAGCTTGTCAAAACCTCTGTGGATGATTTGCTGTAAACCACTCTCTTTAACACCAAGGTCTGCTAGCATCTCCTCACGCTCTTCATCATCAAAGTCTATCATCTCTTCTTCCATTTTAGAACAAAGTTTGATAACCTCTGAGTTTCTTTCGTTTGCGTACCCTTTTAGAACTTTTACAAATTCATTGTCTTCTTCTAAACCATCTTCGTCAACATTTGCTCCGTACATGATTTCTTTAGAAGTAAGTAGACGTAACTCTTTGTTCATGGCGATGAACTCGTCAGAGTCAATACCTTCAAAAGTAGAAACTGGATTGTTTTCCTCTATGTGTAACATTAGTGCTTGTGCAACTTCAAGTTGTGCTTTGGCAACTTTGTCATTACCACGCGCTTTTTTGTCAAGGTTTGTAATACGCTTTTCAAGCGCATCCATGTCAGCGAAAAGAAGCTCTTGTTCAATAATCTCTACATCACGAATAGGGTCAATAGAGCCTTCCGTATGTACAATATTTTCGTCTTCAAAACATCTTACAATGTGTAAAATAACTTCTGTTTCACGAATGTTAGAGAGAAACTTGTTTCCTAAACCTTCACCTTTACTCGCACCCTTTACAAGACCTGCGATGTCTACGAAGTCAAGTGTTGAGTATTGTACTTTTTCAGGTTTTACCATCTCTGCCAATTTGTCAATACGGCTGTCTGGTACAGGTACAACAGCTTTGTTAGGTTCGATGGTACAGAAAGGGTAGTTAGCACTCTCTGCGTTTTGTGCTTTGGTTAGGGCGTTAAATGTGGTTGATTTACCAACGTTGGGTAATCCTACAAGTCCGATGCTTAATCCCATAATATTCCTTGATATATAAATAATGATGGGATTTTAACGAAAGTTTAGTGAAGTAGGGGTTATAGACGTTTTTTAATTGATTTTTTTCTTACGTCTTTTTAATTGCCAAACTTTCAGTAGTGTGTAGGTAAGTTGAAAGAGTAAGATTCCTAGTAAATCAGCTAAAATATCGCCTAGTGAAACATCTCTGTACCCTGTAAATGATTGTAAAACTTCAATAAGAATTCCAAAGGCAAGAAGAGAGATAATATTTCTCATACGCTTTTCAATACTTGAAGAGGAACGATTTAAAAGAAATGAAAGCACAAAGAAAGCTAGTGCATGGAGTACTTTGTCAGCATGGTGAAAGTTGAATAAAGGTTCGTTAGAAGATGGCGTTAATGCTTTATAAAGAATAACAATAACAGCAATAAAAAATATTGCTTTAAATTGCTTTTTAGAGAGTAAGCGTAGATACTTACTCATTTTATTTAGCTGCTAATTTTTCTAATAGTTTAATCATCATACGTACTCCAGCACCTGAGCCACCTACTGGGTTTTCTCCCCAAGTATGCTCTACATAAGCAGGACCTGCGATATCTATGTGAGCCCATTTATCTTTGTTTTCTTTCTCAATAAAGTTGTCTAAGAATATCCCAGCTGTAATGGCCCCACCATAAGGAGTGTTTGACATGTTAGAGATGTCTGCAACATTTGATTTTAGACAAGTTCTAAGATGTTTGTTAAAGTCAAGTTTAGTAGCCAGTTCACCTGATGCTTCTGCAGCTTCTATGACCATGTCTCTTGGTTTGTCAGCATTTCCCATAACACTTGAAGTGTAGTGTCCAACAGCGACTACTGAAGCACCTGTAAGGGTTGCAAAGTCAAATATGTAGTCAGCATCTACTTCTTGTTGTGCATAACCCAGTGTATCTGCTAAAACCAAACGCCCTTCAGCATCGGTATTACGTACTTCAATGGTTTTTCCATTTTTGGCTACTAACACATCATCAGGTTTATACGCATCTCCACCTATCATGTTTTCTACTGCACCAATGAAACCGTGTACTTCAACATCTAAGTTCATTTCTGCAACGGCTTTCATAATTCCTAAAACAGCACATGCACCAGATTTGTCTAGTTTCATGTTTACCATAGAAGCACCAGGTTTAAGACTTAATCCACCTGAGTCATAAGTAAGACCTTTCCCCACTAAGGTGATAACAGCTTTAGGTTTTTTAGGTTTATGGCTTAAATGGATAACTCTTGGCTTATGACGAGACGCACGAGCAACAGCTAAAAGTGTTTCCATTTTTTCTTTTCTAAGTTGTTTAGGTTTTAAAATATTACAGTCAAGTTCGAACTCTTCTGAAAGACCTTCTGCTATGTTGGCTAAAGTCTCTGGGTAACAGTCATCTGGGGTAGTGTTAACAATATCAC
>CACVAR010000056.1 GCA_902727905.1 uncultured Sulfurovum sp.
TTAATAATGTTTCTGTTGAAACCAATTCCTCTTGCACCATCATTTTGAATTCTATGGTAACCAGTCTCTTCATCATTCTCATCATCACCATGAAGTTCAGTCCACTCAGCTAAATGATTTTCTGATAAATAAGTATTCATTGCTCTAACATCATCAATAGAGATATAACTGTCTGTAGCAGCACCTGTTTCTCTAATCGCCAGTACGATTAGTTCATTCATACCGTTTGCAGAATATGCACCAGCTCTAATATCTTCCATAGAAATCTTTAATAGAAGTCCTTCATCATTATAAATAAATGGTACGATTTTGTCGAATGTTGTTCCAGTTGTTCCTTCTACTTCTTGATATTCTGCATTTGTAAGTCTACCCTCTTCTAAATCTTCTTTTAGAATTGTGTCTAACCACCATGCAACTTTTTCAAAGCGTTGGTTTTTATTTCCATCTTCATTTAACAGTCTATTACCATTGTTACTTGTAAATCCTAAATGATAAATTCCATCAGCGATAGTATTCATAACATTGTCTGCAAACATTCTTGTTGTTGCACCATCATTTTGTACTCTATGGTAACCTGTCTCTTCACCATCTTCATCATCACCATGGTGTTCTATCCACTCTGCTTGATCATTCGCAACGATATAGTTGTTAATCGTTCTAATATCAGCTGTAGTTAAAACGCCATCATTCCCTAAACCTTCTGCCATGATAGCTTTAATAATCAACTTATTCATTGCATCAGCTGCTTGGGCACCAGCTCTAAGGTCACTCGTTGGTACACGTCTTAAAAGACCTGTGTCAGTTAACATTACCTCTATAAACATATCAAGACTAGTACCAGTTGTCCCTTCAACTTCTTTATAATCAGCATTATTAAGTGAACCATTCAAGACATCGTTTTGAAGTACTAAACCTAAATGGTATCCAACCGTTGTAAATGAAGACGTCTTTTTACCAGAAGCATTTGTAAGGTTACGATTTTTATTTGTTCCCTCAAATCCTAAGTTATAAATCTGACCCCATACATTTCTAATAGCATTGGTATTCATTGCAATAATGTGTGAATGTCTTCGGTTCTCTATTAAAGCATATTCAGCTCTTAGCCCAGCCCACTTATCAGCATGGTTTTCAAGTAGATAAAGATTGATTTCTTTGGTATCAGAGATAGAAATAGCACCATCATTTGCTAAACCTCTTGCAATAACAGCTTCTTTAATCAAATCATTCATTGCTGTAGCTGCAACTTTAGCTCTAGTAATATTTTCTGATACAACACGAGAGTTAACCAACTTATCATTGGTGATAATCTCTTGAATTTGAGCGATACCTGATGGCTCCATAATCTCATACTTTGCTCTATCTTGTGCTTTTAATTGATCCAATGAAGTTCCACTTTGTACTGAAACATTATCAATAACTGTACCTGCACCATTATCTTGTGCAGCAATTTCTCGAATACTAATGGTTTGTGTACTACCATTTCCACTAAACTCAACACCATATTTACCCCAGTTTCGCGAAGGTGTAATAGTAGCAAGAACAGAACCATCAACCAAAAGTTCAAAATCGGAAGAATCTGTTTTTCTGGCATAAGCATCTAAACTAAATATATATGTTTCACCATTGACTGTTGATACGGTTTGTGTTAAACTGTTTACACTGTTACGACCAACATCAAGTTCTGCCTTATAAGTTCCATTAGTAGCAACACGCCCAAGAGCATGATTCCAAACTTCACCAGCTCCTGACCAGTTTTCAAATTGTACCAATTTCCATTTTCCTCTGTCTTTATCAACTGTAAAGTTTTCAAAACTTCCATTTTTAACTAATTCTTCTCCAGCAATTAATACTGATGAACTAACAGTTAAAAGTGCTGTAGCAACTACTAAACTTTTAAGAGTATTATTCTTTTTCATTTCCTATCCTTTAATATTTCTTAAAATAATTATAAATAAAAAATATGTCATTTTTATGTCCTTCGTCATAATTTCATAGTTTTCTTCTGAAGTATTTTCATTTATTAAATTAAATTTACAAATTTAATTATATTTTATTTTAAATTATTAAATTATATTTTAATTATGCATCATCTTTAATGGTCACGATAAACAACATTATTTAAGAATGAACTTTATTGACTTATTGAAAGATATATAATACAATGAAAACTATACATATAAAAGGAGAAAATATGTCAAGACTAAACTTAATGATTTGGAGTGCGTTTGTTTTAATCTTACAGAGTGGTTGTATAGGAGGTGGCTCAACCCCAACACCTGTAATTAATACTGGAGGAGAAACTACTCAAAAAGTAGGCATAGGTATAGAAAAAGGAAAAATAGAAAACTATCCTACAAGCGTTCAGGGTTTATACTATTATGGTCAAGTTGTTATTGAACCTCAATTAACAATGGAAGCACTAAAAGGACCAGAAGCACAAACTTTTTTAAGTCATATTTCAAATTTATTAGGAGAAGAAAAACGAAACTTTGGATTAAGTGCTACCCCGATCATTGATGGGAAAGTACAACCAGATATTGTTCTGTTTAACTACTCTTATAATAGTTCAACTAAAGAATGGGTAACTTACCTAAATGAAGAGCCAAGAACAAGAATGGTACTCTTAAAACCAGACACAACCTTGTCTTTTGAACTTAAATACATCTCCGTAGATGGTAAAACTTTTAATTCTATTAAAGATATTACAAAAGACCTCTATGGTGCAACTGTTTTAGTTTCAGGGGTATCGATTCCTTATGTGGATTTAATAACTGAAAAAATTAGTAATATGTTAAGCAGTGCTGTAAGCTCAACAACTGTTTTGTCTTTTAATCCAGTGAGTAATCCTAAAAAATCAGTAAAATACTTCATTAAAACAAAAGCAAATAAAAAACTAGCAAACGTTAAGTTTTCACTACTTTTACGTGACTCAGTTGTTTCTGGTGCTGTAGTAAACTCTGAACTGAACAAAATTCCTCAGGTTAATAATTTTACTAATCCTTTAAATGCTGTTTACACAAGTTATACAAATGCTTTTACTTTAAATGATCAATTACAAAAAGATGAGTCTATAGTGACTTTTTCACAAATTAATAATCCTATGCAGTTTAGAGATAAATGTCAAAATATAATTAACAGACTAGAAACGTATGGACTAAACCTGTTTGACCGATATAATGCTTTCTCTCAAATTTTAGAGGGAACAAATTTTTTACGTAAGGAAAACCTATATCATAGTGGTTGCTTGTCCTCTAGTAGATTGGCTTTACTAAATAGAATGGGTATTCCACTAAAAGCACCCCAAAGCGCTCATCAACATATTGAAATAAGTGATTCACACCTTACAAACCTTGGAGGCTACATGCTTAACCCTATTGCAAATAAAGGCTTTAAAAGTGACTTACTCAAACTATTTTCTGAAACACTTATAGTTCAAAGTGATGAGCTTATGGATTTTGAAACTTTCCGTTCAGAAGATGGAGAAGCGCTTATGTCTCCTGAAAACTTTATGGAAATGATTGGAGAAGTAGGCGTAGCACGTTTTGGTTTATACAATCAACAAAGAAAAGAGTATGCCAGTTTCTTCTTTCGTGCACTTCAAAGTGATACTATCTATCGTATAAAACTAAATAGAGAGCGAAAATGGGGAAAGATTCGTACTGTACTAATCGAACCATGGTCAGATGATGAGATAGCTCCTAAGAAACAAGCGCAACTAAGAACCTTAGCTGATGAAACAGTACTTGGGTATGAGAATGATGTTATGAGACAAAATAATGAGCCTGTGATTGCATTAAATGGTTAATATAAAGAGAAAAAAGAAAGTACTCCATGAAAAGAACATGGAGTATAAGGTTATAAGTAAAGCTTAGTGACAACCACAACCAGTACCACAAGAACCACCAGCAGCTTCTTCACCAGCACCAACAGTACCTGATTCTATTTCTGCAGCTGTAGCTTCTCTAGCATCTTTCACTGTTACAGAGAACATTAAATCTTTACCAGCCATTGGGTGGTTAAAGTCAATTTCTACATTCTCTTCTGTAAATGATTTAACAATAACTTGAGTTGTTTGACCATCTTCACTTTGACCGTAAAGAGTAAGACCTTCTTTAAGTTCTACACCTTCAAATTGGTCAATTGGTAAAGTTTGAATCGCTTCAGCATTGTATTCACCATAAGCTTCAGCAGATGGAATCATTAAGTCAGCAGACTCATCTTTACCCATACCACATAAACCTTTTTCAAGACCAGGAATAATCTGACCTTTACCCATAATAAACTCTAAAGGCTGCCCTGAACCTTTGTTAGAGTCAACAACATCAGTTGTTCCAGCTTCTTTTACTTCGTACTCAATACCTACAACACAGTTTTCATTAGTAATAGTCATAGAATCTCCTAATTATAAATTTGCCACATCATAGCAAAGCAAACTTATTTATGACTTATTACATTCTGTTTCGTGCAATAGTCGCAGCTTTTTTATTAGGATAATTATCTATTACATGTTGATAAAAACTTTGTGCTTGTGCTTTCTCACCAATCTTATCCAATGAAATCGCCGTATGTAAAAAAAGAACATCCATATATGATGCTTGATCATAAAGTGAAGCACTTAATTTATAGTAACTAACAGCATCTTTATAGTTATGCGTATAGTAAGCAATCTCACCCAAATAATAATTTGAAGCAGCAGGTTTATAGTTCTCTGCTACAGTTTGTTCAAATCGTACTTTTGAGGCACTATAACTCCGTTTTCCAAAAAGTTGAACACCTTTTCTGTAGGTGTCAGCAGAGTTACTCCCTATTGGAGAACCAAGACTTGAACTTGGTCTACTTCCTGCCAACGCTTTTTTTAACTCGTCCTTAGTAACATAGGTATTTCGAATATGATCAACAGCTTGACCTACTTCAAGAAGCATCGAATAAGTACCATTATCATCCATAGCAGAACTACTACTTTGTTGTTGTGAAGTTAAATCTTCTTTTAGTTCTAGTATTTCTCGATTTTGCCCTTCAATAACCGTAGTCAAACCATCAATTTTTCGTTGTTGTTCTGTTATTTTGTTATAAAGCATTTGTATGGTTTTCTTATTCTCAAGCACAGCTTGCTCAGTTTTAGTGAGTCCATATGGGCTGGCACTATCTATATCACCAGCTCCATAGACTGAAGGTTCATAAGCATGAAGTAATGATACTAAAGTGATGAAACCAACAAACATTGTTTTCTTTTTACTTAACATTTTTTTTCCAAATTATATTTATTTATTTTTTGAATTTATTGCATAACTTTAAATTCAACACGTCTGTTTTTAGAATAACAGTCTGCTGAAGAACTTGTATAACATTCTGGTGAACTTTCACCCATACTTACTAAAGTAATATTGTTTCCAGAGATTCCATTGGCTTTTAAAGCATCTTTTGTAGCTTTAGCTCTTTTTAGTCCTAAGGCATAGTTATATTCATCTGATCCGGAAGCATCACAATGCCCTTCAATTTTTATTCTTCCACTATTACGTAAGAGATTAGCATTATGTGAAATTTGTCCTAGTTTATCAGAGGTAATATTATACTGGTCAATCCCAAAATAAATATTTTGTACACCAGAGTCACCATAGAGACCAGTTTCATTACCATAGAGACCGTTTTGATTACCATAAATACCATTGCCTTGTCCCATTCCCTGCCCCATAGGATCAACGTTATCATAAATATTACCTGCTGTAGCCCCTGGTACTGCAGTATTTACATCGGTTGTGTTTAATTTTTTTTGTGCACAACCTGTCATTAATAATACCATTGTTGTTACTGCTAATAGTGTCTGTTTCTTCATTCTTCTTCCTTTTTGTTTGAATTACATTCTACCAATCAATTGATTGTATTTTTCCACTCTTCATTGAAAAAAGTGCACTCTGTTTTGTTGCCAAATTCATATAGCCTATCGAATTTCTTCCACCATTTTGCTTAATGTATAAAATTACTTTTCCGTCTGTAGAAAAACGTGGTAATTGATTACGACCATTAGAAGTAAGTGGTCTAACATATGAACTCGATACTGATCCCAAGTAAATATTTGAAGAACCTCCTTCTTTTACTGAATAAAGTATATGCTGTCCAAAAGCATCACAGGAGTCATTGTTACTTCCATAACGTGCTGCACGTGAAACGGAACGTGAACCTATTGCTTTAGTATAGATATTTGCACGCCCTATTCTGTTAGAAACAAATGCAATCTGACTTTCATCACCAATATATTTACCATTTACATCAATACCAGAAAAGTTCGTTAAACGCTTACTTGAATTAGAAGCTACATTAAATTCATATATATCAGTTTGTCCATTAGGTGCCATTGTTAAAAGTACACGACCTCCATCTTGACTTACATCTGAAGCAACTAACATCCCTTGAGAAGCAATAACTTTTTTTCTTGATCCTGAATTCATATCAACTTTATACAGGGTTGGAATATCAAGATTATAAGAGGTATAATAAAACGCACTCTGTGAAGGATTTGCCCATTTTGGAAAAAGATTTAGCCCTCCACGTAAAATTACTGATGAAAAACTCAAAGTATAATCTGCTATCCAAATTTCACTTTTACGTGAACCCGTGTATTTAGAAAACAGAATATTTCTTTTCATCCAAGAGATATCTTCAAAACCTAAAACTTTGTTGAGTTCTACAACAGCATTATGTGCTAAAAATGGATAACGTGCCATTGCATTCACAGAATAGTTGTTTTGAAAAACCACAAAAGCATCTGCGACACGAATCAACTTTATATTTAACGTGGTTCCAGATGAGCCATACTTATACTTTAAAAGATACTCTCTACTATGTAGTTCAGGAGGAATAAGCATATCATCAAAGCCTCCTCGTCTAAGCTGTGTATCCACATTGAAATGTCCACTAAGTTTTAAGTCATTTAACAAAACATTAAACATTTTAGAATGGGTAACGGTACTACCAGCTGTTGAACTGTCTTCCATAATTGACAAAGTTGCCTTTGATGCTACATCTTTTTCTATGTCTAACACAGCATCAAATGAATGCAAATTCAATGTTAATAGAAAAAACAATATATATTTCATACTTATCCTTTTGTTTATATTGAGCATTGTATTATAATTATGCTAAGTAGCTAACCATAATCAATACTTATCTAACTTTAAATCGTACCTGAATTGAATAAGGCGTTGACTTCTTATGTCTTCCTAGTCCCATTCGATTTAAAGTGTCTAAATATTGTTTCAAACTAGATTTCATCGAACCTGAAACACCTGAAGCCGTATACCTAAACTTTCCACTATTATAAATGGTTAAATGTACAGTTACCCATTGTCCTTTAGCACCAACAGCATTCCAGTTCATCATATGCCTTTTTACTTTGGCAATGTAAGCATTTTCAATCCCTTTATCACGATTGGCATTTGAAACACGACCACTTTGGTGGCTTGCTTTAATTCTATCGGTTATAGATGAGTTATGCTTAATAGAACTTGGCTGTTTTACTACAGGTTTTGGTCTATTTTTAACAGGTGTTTTTTGAGGTGCTTTTGTCTTTACTGAAGAAAAAAGATCTTTAGCTGACTTTTTTGGCACTTTCTTTTTTGGCACTACTTTTTTTGGCTCTACCTTCTTGGGTGGTATTTTCTTCTTTGGTGGAGGTATTTTTTTAGGAACTTTCTTCTTTGGTACTACTTTTTTAGGAGGTGTGATTTTTTTTGGTATAACTTTTTTAGGCTCTACTTTTTTAGGAATCACTTTTTTTGGTGGTGTTGTTTTCTTTGGTGGAGTAATTTTTTTAGGAACAGGTTTTTGAGGTATAACTTTCTTAGGTGGTACTTTTTTAGGCTGAGTTTTTAGAGGTATAGGTGGAATAATTGGAGTAACAGGTTTTTTAGGTGTTGAGACTTTATCATTTTTATTAAAGACAGTTTTCTCACTATTAACTAAAGTAACTGTGACTCTGTCAGCATTCTTTTCAACATAGTTTTTTGCTTTAGTTTGATGAATGTTATAAAAATATAATACTAAAAATATAAGACTTAAGTAAATAGCTAAAGCAGCTATACCTGAGACCAATTTACCACTATTCATCTATTTCCTTTTTAAAATGTTATTCTACCTTCCCATAGTGGAATAAACGCGAACTAGTAGTGTAGCTAAAAGAAGTTGTAATAAATATTAAGGGAAAAAAGAAAGAAAAAAATAGATAACCTTAATCATCATCTTCAAAATCAGCTAAATCAAAATCCATCTTCATAGGCTCTTCTTCTACTGCTTTTAAATCACTAAGATCGTCAGGTGAAATATCTACAGCCATTGCAATAAATATAGCTAATGCATTGTCATCTATAATCTCTTGACATGTTGCTGAGGTGTTATAAACTGTCAATACACCATCTTTTATAAATACATCATTTTCAGTCACACCCAACTCTTCTGCAATCTCATGCATATCTGGACGATTAAGATGTATACCTTGTTTAACTTTTAATGTGAAACCTTTTCTTAGTGGTAGTCCGTACATTTTTTCTCCTGTATATAAAATATTGCATAAGTATAACTATATGATTTTAAGTTTTTATCAATTTAAGGATTAAAGTTTACTGTAATAGTAAATGAGGGAATAAAGAGACAAGAAAAATCTTGCCTCTGAAGTAAAACTAAATAATTAAAAAACTAAAGTAGATTACTCTACTTCAGCATCAATGATATCATCATCGTCTGCTTTTTTAGCAGCTTTTTCTTTGTCTCCACCTTGCTCTTTAGCGTAAACAGCTTCAGCAAGTTT
>CACVAR010000057.1 GCA_902727905.1 uncultured Sulfurovum sp.
TTGTTACAGAAGCATTATTAATTGAGCTGTTTATCGTATTCAAATTATTAGAATTTGTTACAGAAGCATTATTAATTGAGCTGTTTATCGTATTCAAATTATTAGAATTTGTTACAGAAGCATTATTTATAGAATTATTGATTGTGTTCAAATTGTTAGTTATCTCTGTTTTTGAATCACCAATAGCAGAAACAATAGCAGAGCTATCTAATCCACTAGAATTTGAATCACTGGAAGTTGAATTTGAATCATTGGAACTTGAATAAAGGGATTCAAAGCCATCAACAATTCCATCACCATTAGAATCTGTGCCATTATCAATAATACCATCACCATTAACATCTGCGTCATGAATATCAGAAATACCATCACCGTCAACATCACTACCATCATTTACAGGTTTTCCACAACAATCAATAATATTACCATCTTGTTCAGGAAAAAGTTTATATGATTCAGTCCAAGAAGTACCATCATCATAACAAGTAGCATTATCATCACCGATAGAAATAGAAACATAAGGAGAAAAACCAGTAGAACAAGTACCACGCTCAACACATTGACCATCTAGCACTAGACCATCATTTCCACAAGTATCAAAGCAAACACCCTCAAAAGGTTCTTGACCAGCAGGACAAGAAATATTTAAATCTTTCTCTAAAACGGTACATCTATCAGTAGAGCCACAACATCCAGTGTAGCCAATCGTCTTAAAAAGCTTTGTTTCAGAATCTACATCTGCGAAATCTGAACCACCTGTGCCAACAAAATTCTCGCAAATTTGAACAACATCGTCTAAACCTGCATAAGTATCAGAGGAACAAGCTTTATAAGCCTCACCCTTTACTATCCAGCCATCAGGGATAGCAGGAAGAGAAGACAAGGGGGTAGAATCTTCTTGACAAATACAGTCATAAGAATAAGAACTTGAATATATAGGAAAGTCTCGTTTCCATCCAGTACCGTCATTACTGGAATTCACCCCTGCCCCATGAGAGTATTGAATTTTTTGACCTAAGCCCTCACAATAAGGATTGCTGTAACTGTCACCATTTGGTTCTAATTCATGCTCATCATGCCATTCAGTTAGAAGATTTGGCGTAGTTTGATAATAACTATTCAAAGAACCAAGCTCTGTAACAACTGGAGAAACACCTGAAGTAGTGACCGAATGTTCAGCAGTACAACAACCTCTATTGACTTCAAGAGAAGAAGAATAAGAATTCACTGTTAAGTAAACTGAAAACAATAAGATTCTAAACATAATCAATTCCTAAATAAAGAGAAAATTCCAAAAGGAATAGACATCAAAATAGTAAAATAAAAATAAACAGTAAAAAAATAATTAAATACAACTGAATTTGTAAATTGAATAACCTCTAATTCCATTAACTTTTCCTTGAAATATATGTAATTATAAAAATAGAAAAAAACATAAAAGTAAATCCTATCAAATTAGCTGTAATTCCCATAAGAAAACCATAATCAGCTTCAGCCAGTCCTAAATCAATATAATCAGTTACGTTATTTTCCATAAAATTACCTTAAAATCTTATAGATATGAGATGATACATATAAAATAATAATGACAGAAAATAGAGGAGTAAAAGAAGAAAGAAAAACAGGAGTATCAATAAAAAAATTCATAACAATATTCCTTTATAATAAGGGGAATAAATTCCCCAAAATACTACTTGCTAAAAGTAGACTTAACAGCTTTAAATACGTAAAGAGTAACAACAACACCAAAAATTAGACCGATAATAGTACCAATATCAGTTAAACCATCAGCAAAATCAGCCGAAAGAGTAGCAGGGATAATAGTAGCAGACATACCAAGAGAAGTAAAGGCAACAAGTGAAGCAATAACAGCTAAAACTTTTTTCTTAAACATGAAACACACCTTAAAAGGAAATACAATTTAGCATAAAATGCCAAAAAGGGATATTCAATCAAGAATTCCTAAGAAATCCCATAAGGGACTTCTAAGCAAGTCTATAGAAAATACTACCGTCATTTGCAGAAAGTAGTACTTCTAGAGAAACCTTTTCACCTCTTTTTCCCTTGAAATCAGTAGGTGCTTTGACCTTAATAAGATTAACAGAACCATCCTCAAACAAAGAGACAAAAGAAAGAACTAATTTAGCTTCAGAAACCTTACCATCATAAACTTTTTCATCCTTAAATTGAACCCCCTGAATAGTACCAGTGATTAATAATTTTGCATCCATTTTTTATTCCTTTATATTTTAATAAATGTTTCACGTGAAACATCTTATGCAAATTATATAAATAATATAATAAAAAGATACTTAAAATTAAAAATCTAATCCAAAGAATTCTAAATCATCTTCTTTTGGAGTATACTCATAATCTATTCCATCCCAAAAAGACTCAACAATTTCCTCATGGACTTCAAGAGTAGAATCATCAACATAGTCAATAACAATAGTATAAGAATCATCAACAATAGAATGAGAATGAGAAAATCGTTCATCAACAGGAGGAATAAATTCCTTACCAAACATAAGAGAAGCACAATTAGGTACATCTGAAAAATCATTATCATGATAAGAAATAATTTCTTCAGAATATTTACCATTAGAACCAAGCTCATACGACTCTTTAATGCTTTTTCCAATAGTAAGAGCAGTATAGTCCTCTTCGACGAAACGAGAATCTCGCGAATCATAAAGCGTAACTATAGGATTATCACCCTCTAAAGGAAAATGATATATCTCATGACTCATGGTTCTATAGCTCTTAACATAAGTTAATTTATAATCCATAACATATCTATTATATGGGCAGTATAAACTTGGTTCAGACTTAGCACGGTAATAAACTTCTTTATTTATGAAAACCTGATAATCACGACCAACACTACGTAACTCTCTTCTGCTTTTTAAAATAGGGCATTCCAAAGTTGGTATTTCAAACATAGATATAGTAATATCGGTAACGGCTAACATTTGTCTAAACCAAGGCAAATCACTTTTCTCATCATACTTGATAAATTGAGAAAGCTTTTTAAAAACCTGTCTTGGAACAGAACCACGTGTGGAAGTGGATAGACGAGAAAGTTTATTATGCTTCTGCCACCCCCTTATCCAAGCCTCACCCTTAAGTGTTTTTTGTGCATACTTCAAAAGATACAAAACTGCGTAACCCTCATCATCTAAAACCTTGAAATCTTCACCTGCCCCACTAACCAAAGGTTTCATTGAGAAATCAAACAATTTGATGGTATTAAGTTGATGTTGTCTAAATGAAAATATTGCATCTTTAGGAAGCCATACAATAGCATGGAGATGAGGAACAAAACTTTTATGAGGCTCTATAACCCTAAAATACTTAGTTTTAACACGCTTTCTATCTATTCTAAAAGAATTTTGTAGATGTCTAAAAAATGCTACTAATTCCTTATAACCATCATTTATTGATTTATTTTCATAATTCTTATTAGAATATTTTTTTCCATTTTTATAGGTTGTAAAAGGATGAAATCTAGATGGCAAAGTAACAGTAATAAAAACAGGAACTAGACCAAGCTCTTTAGCTTGATAACGAATATCATCTAGAACAAAAGTAGTATATTTATAAGATTGGTCTAGAGTCCAAGCAGAATTATAAACTATTTTGGTTTCCTGCCCATTGGTACAAACACTATTTTTATTTAACCATTCAGCTTGTTTGAAATCAGAATTTAAAGCAACCTTAGCATAATCAATTTTATTAAGTTTGAAACAATTTAGCATATATAATCCTTTAATATTCAAAATTATAGCATAGATAACTTATACTTGTGTCTCAATTGGATAATAACTATTCAAGCGTTCGCTTCGCTCTCTATACGCTTCGCGTGAAAAACCTCCTTATCGCAGGGGCGAACGTCGTTATTTTCACGATAAGCTTTATAGATATAAATTTCACTGTTAAGTAAACTGAAACTGAAACTGAAAATAATAAGAATTAAATGGAGAAACATACGCTATAAACTATTAAAATAATAACCTCTTCATCCTTGACAGCATCAAGAAACCCCTGTGTCAAGTCCTAACGGAGCATGAGAATATGCGAGATACTAATGCTACGATAGAACTATTATACAGGGGTTTAATGAAGCAGTAAAGGCGAGGTAATTTTTTTAATACTTTCTATCTACCCATGGGAGACAGGATTGGGGGTCACTGCGTGGGCTATCGTTCGCCACTGGGCAACAAAGCATGAGGTTTAAAACTTTGAAAAATATCTCAAGGGGTTTTAAAGGCATATATTAAAATATATCATTTGGATTATTAAACGCATATGGTCTAAAGGCTTCTTTAGCTTCACGATAAATAGAATTATCTTCATTATCTCTCATTCTATCTAACTTTTCTATCATCTCCTTATATCTCTCTTTACCATATTGTTCAGACATAGGCACATCTTTATCATAGGCAAGTGGGGCTATAGTTGGCTCAATATCTGATATAGATATATCAACTATTTTTGCATATCTTGATTCTATTAATCCCTCTATAAGTTCAAACTCTGATAACTCACCCATTTGCTCTTCATATCTATCCAGCTTCTTATTTATTGAGTCATACATATAACCACTAGATGGTTTATATTTAGCTCTATAAACTTTCTTATATTCCACGTATGGTGTAATAGTATAAGCTTCTATCCTGCTATGATGCTTACTACTAATCAAATCTTTATTGTGGTCATCATCTTCATATATTCTCACGCGTCCAGCTATTGAGCCGTAAGCTTGATAAACTTGTTCAAGTTGGTCTAAAGTTGTTATTTCTAATTGCTCTTTTAAATAACTTCTATGCAGTTCTAATTCAAATGTGTATAAATTCTCTATATCTCCAAAATACTTTGATAACAGTTCTATCTTCCTATGGTTAATCGGATGCTTTTCAGTATCTGTTTTCAACTCTATAGTTTTACTATACATTCTATAAACATTACCATTTTTTCTATTTCCTAAATATACGGTTTCTGTTCTCTCATTTGTTCCTTGTGTACTTATCCTACGATACGTTGAAATGAACCCTTTATTTGTTAAATAGTCATATTCTGATTTAAACATTTTTGTTATATCAATTCTTTTAAATTGGTATTTATCTCGAGTTCCACCAAATGGTAATTCTAATCCACATAATCTAGGGTCTAAAGAGTATAAATGTTCCCATTCATATTGTATTACTGCATTATATTGATTAGCTTTTTTAGCCTTATCATGATTCATGATTCCAACTCTATAATCAGGAAACTTAAACCACATTCTGCCACTAGCTTCATTTAGGTATTCACCACCGTTAGGAAGAATAGCATCATTAAAATATGCTAACATAATGTGATATTTATCTCTATTATCAAACTTTTCAACATCTTTAAACGTTAATTCTTTTCCATCATTATTTTCCATACCAGCTAACCAATTATTATGTGTCATATCTTTACTTATGAAATCTTCTAAATTACACTGTAAATACAATGTTTCAACATAATTTAATTCTTGCTTTGTTATTATTTGAGTATCAGCCATTTTGTGAACCTTTCCGTGGTATTACTTTGGTTAGCTATGGGGTCAACTCCAATTGAACCCATAACACTTTTCTTAATTAATCTCTTCTAATTCCTGCAATGCATGTTCCAAAATATTTTGTGGTGAAGATTGGTCTAATTTTGGAAGTATTTCAAGCATAACTTGCTCAACTAATTGGCTTTTCTTAAGTCCTAATCTATCAGATACCCTTTCTAGCATTTCAAGTAATTCTATATCAATTGTATATGTCACTTTTTTCTTAGTTACAGGTCTATTGTTTTTCATGTCTTTATCCTTAATTAATTCTAACCATACTTTACCATACTTTTCCTTTAGTGAATATTATGAATAGTTTTTATTTAGTTGTTGATGTTGGCTAATGAATGGGTGGCTTCTATAACAGGGGGTATTACTATAACCCCCAACTTCTTATTTTTCTCAATAACTTAATACTTGTGTCTCAATTGGTTAATAACTGTTCAAGCGTTCGCTTCGCTCTCTATACGCTTCGCGTGAAAAACCTCCTTATCGCAGGGGCGAACGTCGTTATTTTCACGCTAAGCTTTATAGATATAAATTTCACTGTTAAGTAAACTGAAACTGAAACTGAAAATAATAAGAATTAAATGGAGAAACATACGCTATAAACTATTAAAATAATAACCTCTTCATCCTTGACAGCATCAAGAAACCCCTGTGTCAAGTCCTAACGGAGCATGAGAATATGCGAGATACTAATGCTACGATAGAACTATTATACAGGGGTTTAATGAAGCAGTAAAGGCGAGGTAATTTTTTTAATACTTTCTATCTACCCATGGGAGACAGGATTGGGGGTCACTGCGTGGGCTATCGTTCGCCACTGGGCAACAAAGCATGAGGTTTAAAACTTTGAAAAATATCTCAAGCACCCCCCATAGGCATTATCCCCACTACGTTATTACCATGTCCTATGTAAGCGTGAATATCGCCCCATTTTCTGCATTTACGAGAGTAAGTTTTGGGTTTGATTTTTGATGGCTAAAGATATAGCCGTAGGGTTGTTCTTTTTGCTGTTTAGCTTCGCTCTATATGCCTATATTATAACTATATTGAGGTCGGAAGAATGCTAGGCTTATCTTTCTTAATATCATCATCAAAAATTGAAAGACGAGTTCCATCATAAATTATGCGTTCCGAAGAATAATGTTCGTCCAAGGAAACGAAAAGAATTTCAGCATCCAAAAGAGAATAGATAACATCTCTTTTATGTGCAGGAAAATTAATAAAATTAGGAATATCACAGGAATAATAAGCATCATAATTATATACGACCGTACAGGTTGCAAACTTTTTGTTTGAATAGTCAACTTTAGGAGGTTTTACTACAGTTGATGATAATGGTTTAGACACAGATACAGGAAGAACAGACACAGGTAATGTTTCACGTGAAACATCTTCAGAACTAAACATATCCAAAGCATAGCTAAAACCATAAAAAAGAGCAAAAATGAAAAGAATTAAAATAAGGATAGGGAAAATTACAACATTTTTCTTCTTAACCTTTCCACCACTACCATAAAGGGAAAAAACATTATCATCAATAGTAAGATTGTCCTTTTTGAGATAATTTGAAGAATTAGCAGGTAGACCCAAATAATGATTATACCTTATTTTATTGGGAACAAACTGCTTAGATGGGTTTAGAGCTTCATAGACATTGTTAAAAATTCGATGGTCGGTATGAATACCCAAAACAAGTTGAGAAATAAGAATAAGCTCAATGTTAAAATGACGATGATAGGTAACAAACCAGTTTAAAATATCACTTTTCTTATTGAAAAAGTTTTGAGCCTCATCTATAACAATTAGCTTAAGACCATCAGAAATATTATTAAGCTCATTATATTTAGAATTAAGCTCTTTATCAGAAATATTATTATTAGCTTGATACATAGCATAAAGAGGGGTAAGTATGTCACTCACAAAACTACTAAAATTAAGCTGATTAATATTTCCATCAATTCTTATCTCATTTATATTTGTTAAAATTTGAACATAGTTTTTTCTATCTTCAAATATTTTCTTTGTAGCCCTGTAACTTTTTCCTGAACCTTGAACACCAATAATTAAATCTGCCACGTGTAACTCCTAGTAACTTTGTGAATATTAGTAACACAAGAAAAAATATATACAACTAAGGTAGATATAAGATAACTTGTGAAACATTGCGTAGGAGGGGCATATTAAAGATTTCAAACCCTACCCCTAACCCTAGTATTAAAAAATGATTTTGAACGATTTTCGACTTTTGGTAACACTATATTCTCATTAGAAAACTAAAAAATAGCAATACATATTTTGTTGTAAGCAAAGAACCTATAGCAGAGATAACAAGACCAGCGACAACATAAAATTGAACAAGAAGAGAATTCAAAAAAGAAACCAAACCAAGTTTAGATGAAACGCAACCTAGATTTATAGAAGCAACATCACCAAGACCTCCAAAGGAAGAATTAAAAAAACTAATCAATATGGAAACACCAACATCCATATATCCAAAAAATAAAGATGCAAAAGTAACAAAAACCCCAAATTTAATCAGCCTTATCGTTAAACTTGCAGTATCGACAACTGGAATACCAAGCATAGAAAAATCCTTTTATAAAAATTTAGAAACAACAATAAATCCTTTATAATACATTAAAAAGCTAACGTAAATAAAGAGAAAAGACCAAAGAGAATCTAAATGGGGTCGAATAGTATCAAGCGTTTCACCAACAGGAAATTCAAAAGTTCCATAACTCAAACTAGTTGAAAAAGAACAGGAAGAAGAAGAATCCTGAAAAACTGGGGGAACACCTAAATTATAATTAACAACAGAGGAAAAGCTAGAAGTTATACCACCAACTCCATTATCAAAAATAGAGCCTAAGCCCTCAAAGGATGAAATATCGTGTTCATCTTGTTCCAGTGAATCCCTTATGTCTGAAAGAGCTTCACCATTTGAAGATAATTCTGAACCTAAATTATTAATTGAATCATTTATGGTGTTAAGATTATTTGAATTTGTTACAGAAGCATTATTAATTGAGCTGTTTATCGTATTCAAATTATTAGAATTTGTTACAGAAGCATTATTAATTGAGCTGTTTATCGTATTCAAATTATTAGAATTTGTTACAGAAGCATTATTAATTGAGCTGTTTATCGTATTCAAATTATTAGAATTTGTTACAGAAGCATTATT
>CACVAR010000058.1:0-5555 GCA_902727905.1 uncultured Sulfurovum sp.
TTGAATTTGCAAAGTTTTGTCCTAAACATCTATCTGGAACAAAAAGAATCTTTTTTCCAGACTCTAAACCTTTTTCAATTATTTTATAAGCATTAGAAGAAGTACAAACTAAACCACCCATCTTTCCGACTTTTGCTTTAACTGAAGCATCACTATTAATGTAAGTAATAGGCAAAATGTCTTCTGTCTTAATTCCATGCTCATTCATGTAAGCTACTGACTCATCAAAATATGAACCATCCATCATTCTTGCCATAGCACAACAAGCAATTTTTGGCATGAGAACTCTTTTTTCAGGAGCAACTACTTTAACACTCTGTCCCATAAAACCAACACCACAAAATACAACCCATGGGTTTTCATCAGCATCACATCTTCTCGCTAATTCTAAACTATCACCAGTAATGTCAGCCATCTCAAATACTTCATCACGCTGGTAGTAGTGACCTACAACAGTTACAGGGAGTTCTTTTTTTAATCTTTTAACTTCAGCTTTATAATCTATTTGCATATTTTATCCCTTAAGATATAATTTAGGAGAAAATACCATACTTTTAGTTAAAATTGCGATAATTTTCTACAATGTAATGGAGATATTCATGGATTTTTTACTTAATCAAAATGTTTTACTATACTTAACAGCCTACTTACTCGCTGCCGTACCTTTTGGATTTATTTTAGCAAAAGTTTTTGCTGGTGTTGATGTTCGTAAAGAAGGTAGTGGAAATATTGGGGCAACAAATGTCTTACGTGTACTTAAAGAGAAAGCCCCTCACCTGGCTAAAAAACTAACCATAGTAACATTTATTTTGGATGCACTAAAAGGTGCTGTTGTTATCTTAATTGCCATGGCACTTGGTGCTGAGCCATCAGTTCTTTGGACTATCGCAGTCTTATCTGTACTAGGTCACTGTTTTAGTCCATTTTTAGGATTTGAAGGTGGGAAAGGTGTTGCTACTGGATTTGGTGTTTTATTAATTATGCAACCTCTCCCAGCACTCATTGCTATTGCTATTTGGTTTATAGCTGGAAAAGTTCTTAAAATATCTTCGCTCTCTTCACTAATTGGTTTGGTAGCACTACTAATTAGTTCATACATCATTAACCCAAGTATTGCAGGGATAGAGGCACATACACCTATTTGGATTATTGCTTTTGTAATCTTTTACAAACATATCCCTAACATAATTAGAGTTTTTAATAAAGAAGAAACAAAGGTTATCTAACGATGACCATACACATTGAAGCGTTAACATTTGAGTGTATTATAGGTATTTTAGATTTTGAACGAATCACAGCACAAAAAGTTGTTATAAGCCTTCAAATAGACTATGAATACGTCAATAATAACTTTATAAACTATGCAGATATTATCTCTCTTGTTGAAAGAGACATGATTAAAAATAAATATCTATTGCTTGAAACTGCTCTCAATAACTTAGCTTCTAAACTACTTTTAGAATACTCACAAATTCAAACCCTACAACTTAAAATTATGAAACCAGACATTATTTCTAATGCTAAAGTTTCTCTTTCCCATACCTTTACATCTAAATAAATTTAAAATACTTTATATTAAACATAATAAAATATATAGAAATACCAAACAACAATAATGTATTCTTAATATTTTTTAAAAAATGTCTATAAATATTTAAAAAAACTTTAAACTATGGGTTTTTTGTGTTATAATATTAAAAATTATAAAAAATAAGGAACTTCAAATAACATGAGAATTTTAATAATAGAAGATGAAGTAACACTAAGTAAAACCCTATCTGATGGACTTAAAGAGTTTGGATACCAAAATGATGTAGCTGGGAACATCAAAGATGGTGAATACTATTTAGGCATTAGAAATTATGACTTAGTGTTACTTGACTGGATGCTTCCAGATGGAAATGGGATTGATATGATTACTAAACTTAAAGCAAAAGCACCTAAAACAGCTGTAATTGTTCTTTCTGCAAGAGATGATAGAAACAGTGAAATCGAAGCACTAAAAGCTGGTGCAGACGACTATGTAAGAAAGCCTTTTGACTTTGAAGTTTTAACAACAAGAATCGAAGCAAAATTACGTTTTGGGGGATCAAATATTATTGAAATTGATGATTTAATTATTAATCCTGAAGAAGAAAAAATTATTTATGAAGGTGATGAAATTGAACTTAAAGGTAAACCTTTTGAAGTTTTAACACACTTAGCGATGCATAAAGACCAAATTGTTTCAAAAGAACAGCTTCTTGATGCAATTTGGGAAGAGCCAGAGCTTGTTACTCCAAATGTAATAGAAGTTGCTATTAACCAAATTAGACAAAAAATGGATAAACCATTAAATATCACAACTATTGAAACAGTAAGAAGAAGAGGTTATAGGTTTTGCTTTCCAAAAGGAGCTTAAGACAACGTTTCACTCTTGAGCTTGCCATCTTTATGACGGCAATGCTTATTTTTATTACAATAATTCTCTCTTTCTATTTTACAAACAAGCTAATGAGTAATATTAAAGAAGAGATGAAAAACCACGTAACTTATATACAGGCGTATTTTAGTGAGCAAAGTACTTATACTAAAAATATGGATACTGTCCTCTTTAAAGAGTTATCAAATAATGAAATTATGATAGCTTCAACACTTGATTTAACAAAAAATCCTCTTGATTTTAAATTTTATAATGACGATGAAAAAGAATATATTACTTTTAGTAAATATTATGACCATAATAAACGATACTATACAATAACTAGAAATATCACTCATGAAAATGATTTAATTACCACTATATATATCATAATGCTAGGTTTGATTCTTGGAGGAATAGTTTTAATTTTACTCTATGCTAACTATCTTTCAACAAAGCTAATGCTGCCTCTACAAAAATTAACTGAAAAATTTTCGACAATGCATGAAAACCTTTTACACAAAATAAAAACCAATGAATTACCTAGTGAATTTGTTTCATTAGCAGACTCAATTAATCTATTAATTACGAAAGTGACTACCTCCATTAATTATCGGCAAGGTCTCTATATTGGTACTGCGCATGAGTTAAAAACACCTTTAGCTGTTATGCGTCTCAAAAACCAAATAACGCTTATGAAATACAAAAAGCATGATAAAATTAAAGAAACATTAGACCAAAATATAGAGTCAATCGATACCCTTAATGCAATGATTCATAACTTATTGGAATATGGGCGTGCTGAAGGTGCTCAATTTGAGCAACCAGAACGATTGAACCTTATTAAACTGATGATGAAAAAATGTGAAGAGTATGAACTCTTAGCGCACTCCCAAGATAGAAATTTTATCTATCATTTTGATATTCCACATTTCAGAATTAATGTTCAGTCTCTACTTTTTATGCAAATCTTTCAAAACTTTATTCAAAATGCATTGAAATTTACACCCAAAGGTGGTCTTGTTAGTCTCAATACACGTATGGACTTAAATAACTTCATAATTGAAATTAGAGATGAGGGAGAAGGGATTGATGAGAGTAAAGATCTCTTTGCACCTTTTCAACGCTCACTAGAGTCAACAGGTGCTGGGCTAGGGCTCTTCTTAGCCCAAAACGCTGCTGAATCAATGGGTGTAACTATTTCCCTTAAAAATCGTCAAGATCAATCCGGTGCCATAGCTAGCATTGCTTTTCCTCTTAATCGATTCCTACTTAAAGATTAAAGTGTTTAGAAAGAATTTAATCTCTATCTTGTATAAATAAACACTCTTTTTAAATAAATCATAAGCTTGGATAAGTTATAAATCAAAAGAAATAATAAACTATAAAGAGAGTATATAAATGGCATTATTAATTGCAGATGATTGTATTGCATGTGACGCATGTAGAGAAGAGTGTCCTAACGAGGCTATCGAAGAAAATGACCCTATCTATATCATTGATTCTGACCGTTGTACTGAATGTGTTGGTCACTATGACGAACCTCAATGTATTGCTGTCTGTCCAGTTGACTGTATAGGTTCAGATCCAGACAATGTAGAGAGTGTTGAAGAGTTGAAGTTTAAATTTTCACAACTGGAACTAGAACTTTAGAGCATCTATGAATACATGTACAGCAGTTATTGACATTGGTTCAAACTCTGCAAGACTTGTTATTTATCAAAAAAGTAGTAAATACGGTTTTCATTTAATTTGTGAAAGAAAATCTAAAGTAAGAATAGGTGAAGGTGCCTATGAAAAAGATGGCTACCTTCAAGATATTGGAATTCATCGAGCCTATTTAGCCCTCAAAGAATTTATTGCGACTACCCAATATTACCCCGTAGATAAAATCTTATGTGTTGCTACATCAGCTTTACGTGATGCACCAAATGGCAACGAGTTTGTAAACTGGATAAAAAAAGAACTCAATTTAAACATTCATATTATTGATGGGAAAAAAGAAGCACTCTTTGGTGCCATAGCAGCTAAAAACTTGCTTCCTATTAAAGATGGTATCACCATAGATATTGGTGGTGGTTCGTCAGATTTAGCACTACTTAAAGACTCAAAAGTTATTCAGACTTATTCTCTTAATATTGGAACAGTTAGATTAAAAGAACTGTTTTTTGATAAAGATAAATCCATTGAGGAAGCACGTGACTTTATTAGGGAAGAGTTAAAAAAACTACCAAAAGAGTTCATCTCCAATCAAGCTATTGGTATTGGAGGAACAGCTAGAACCCTTTCAAAAGCTATTATGAAAGTAGAATCCTACCCCTTTAATAATATTCATGCTTTTGCTTATAAAGTAGATGATCACAAGGAGTACTTTCAAAGTATCTCCGATGCAAAACTAAACCTACTTCAATACCTACATATACCAAAAGGACGTTTTGATACCATTCGGGAGGGAACGCTAATATGGGAAGAAATTCTCTCTGAAATTGGGGCAACAAAAGTTATAACATCGGGTGTTGGTGTTAGGGAAGGTGTATTTTTACATGATTTCCTAAAAGATGACAACCTACAATTTCCTAAAGATATAAATCCAAGTATCCAAAGTATTCTAGATCGTTTTGAAACACATCATGTTGACATACCTAAGAGAAAGGAAAACAGTACAAAACTTTTTGAACTCTTTCTCGAAAACAAAAAAATAGAGAATAAGTATCTTAAAGAACTACTCTATGCAACAGAACTATCCACAAGTGGTTACCGATTTAATATTTATAAATCTTATGAACATACTTTTTATGTAGCAATACAGGAGTTTAACTATGCAGTAACACATGAAGAATTGGTTTTAACAGCAATGATACTAAGGCTTGGTGGGAAAAATCTAAATGACAAAGAAGTGTATAAAAAATATAAGAAGCTACTGCCTAAAAAAGAGACTCTAGAGTTTTTAAGTTTCATTTATAGTATTACAAATACACTCTATGACCAAACTGCTTTAAAAGATTTTGATTTTACTTTTGAAAAAAATAAGTTGACCATTATTGCAGATGGATCACTCTACTTAGTACAAGAGACATTAAAAGATATTGAACGACCACAAGGACTTAAACTAAAAATTATAGATAAACAAAAAGTTCCATCTTATAATTTTTAA
>CACVAR010000058.1:5655-8760 GCA_902727905.1 uncultured Sulfurovum sp.
ACTAGATTAATTGGTCCCATAGGAGAGAACCATTCTAATGCAACCCCATAACCTTCTCGAGTTAAGCTACTTGTCTCATTTAAAATATTTGAGCTACCTTTTCTAACAATTCCATAGTCATAAAAGAAGGCTAAACGCATTTTTGCAGCTTCTGAAAGAGGGATACTAGCTTCTACTGTGTTTATTAAACTTTGTGTACCACCCAATAAGGTTCTATTATTGTCTGGTCCAGAAAATGGAGTAATACTATAAGGTTCAAACCCTCTCACCGATCCAATACCACCCATAAAGAGTTTCTCTGGAATAGCAATATTACCTTCATTTTTTAATGCTCTAGCGCGTACTTTATAACGTAAGATAAGATCATAATCAATTATATCTTCAAGCCCATAATAAGCACCAAATCTTGCTGTTGCATCAACAAACTTTTGATCACCACCAATACCAGAATAACCTAGACTACCACCTAAAATAAATCCTTCACGAGGAGTATAAAAGTCATCTGTGTTATCATAATTTAATCCTAGAGAAAAAGTACTTTTAGCATAGTTCAAGTCCTTAGGTTCAAAAATAAACTGACCAAAATCTATTTGAGCATCAGGATTTGCACTATTATTTGCATCAACAGCCTCATTCTCACTAAATGAATAGGTTAAGGATCCAAATAGGTTACGTGTTAACTGTTTACCAACGTTTACACTGGCTCCGACACTTTTTTGATTATACGTTGTATATTCAAATTCACTTTGAAAAATACTCGCTCCTAAACTATAATCACTGTCCCATACCCTAGGATTTTGTACTGATAAAGAGTAGTTAGTAGCAATTTGTGAAATATCAAATGAAATACCAGCATTAATTCCTGAACCCATAATATTTCGGTCAGATAGAGAAGCTGAAAGCATTACACCTTGATAAGATCCATAACCTCCACCAGCTTGAATACTACCCGTAGCTGTCTCTTTTACCTTAACCAATAAATTCATACTATGCGCATCGACACGCTCTTTCTCAATATCTACTTTTTCAAAATATCCTCTACGCCCTAAAGCATTCTTAGAGTCTTTTAAATCTGTTAAAGAAAACTGGTCACCTGGGGCTAAATAGATATCTCTACGAACAACTCTATCAACAGTTGTATGATTTCCAGAAATAATAACGTCATTAATTGTAACTTTATTTCCAGGGATAACAGTATATTGGATATCAACTGTTTTATTTTCAGAGTTTTTTCTAAAGTCAGGGTTCACTCGTACAAAAGCATACCCTAGGTTTGCTACTTGTTCTTCTAGGTAAGCCTTATCTTTACGAAGCTTAGCAATGTTAAAAACTTTTCCTTCTAAAGATTTAAACTCACTTCTTAGTTCATCAAAATCAATTCCATCAACCTGCCCTTTAACAGTAATCGTATTAACCATATACTGCTCTCCTTCAGATATTTGATAGCTTACATCTGCTGTATACGATCCCGAATCTATTCTCATGAGTGGATCAGATACTGTAGCATCCATATATCCCTGTTGCATATATACATCTTCAGCTCTCTTACCATCTAAAGCCAAATCATCTAAGCGTGCAACCCCATTATTTAATCCAGGGAACCATCCCATAAAATCTTCTTCTTGATTTGCGAGTACAGCTTCTAAATCATCAGAATCTACTTTATCTGCACCAGAAAACTCTATATTTTGAATATAAATTTTCTCACCTTTGTTAACATTAAAAACCAAAGCAACACTTGATTCTTTAGGCTCAACATCAACCTCAACAACTGTGTCGTAGTAACCTTCAGCTTCAATTTTTTTAATGAGTTTCTTTTTAGCACTTTCTACTTTTCGAGCATCATACAAATCACCTTTTCTAAGACCAATTGATATAAACTCAGCTTCTTGTTCATCATTAGAGCTATAACCATTCATTTGTAATTTAGAAATAGCTGACTTCTCTGTAAAATCATAAACTAAACCCCCATTTTTTGTTGTTGAAACAACAATGTCTGAGAAGTAGCCCTGTCTATAGAATTCCTTAATGGATTCATCAATTTTATTAATATCAAATGGTTCACCAACATGAATTTTTGATATTTCTGAAGCCACATCATCTGAAAGGTGAAGTAAGCCATTATATTGAATTGAAGTGATATTTTGTGAAAGAAGTATTGAGCTAAGCCCAATAGATAAAGTAAAAAGTTTTTTCATAAAGTTAGTTATTCCTTCGATTATGAATCTATATTAATTAATAGCCATTAGTGTATCGGTTTTTCACTAAAAAAGTGCTATAATCCCCTCAAAAATTTAAAGAGATAAAGATGAATATAGGCATAATTGGTCTTGGATTAATGGGTGGTTCCTTAGGACTTGCATTAAAAAAACTACCTAAGAAATATACAATTATTGGATATGACCATAATCCGACACATACTACTGATGCTCTTAGGCTAAAACTCGTTGATGAAGTGACACAAGACTTTAACCAAATCAAACAATGTGATGTCATTATTTTAACCATCCCTGTTGATGCTATTATCGCAGTATCCAAAGAGTTACAAGACATTAATGAGCATTGTACTGTTATTGATTTTGGGAGTAGTAAAGAAAAAATTTCTCAAGCTATTCCTCAAAAAATTCGTCAAAACTTTGTTACAGCTCACCCCATGACAGGTACAGAAAAGTTTGGACCTTCAGCTGCACTTGAAGATTTATATACTGAAAAAACTATGGTCATTTGTGACATCGAAAAAAGTGCTGACTACCAAAAAGGTATTGCCATCAGTATTTTTAAAGATATCCATGCAAAAATAGTATTTATGGATGCTACAGAGCATGACTTACATGCAGCATTTATCTCACATATGCCTCATGCTGTCGCTTATGCATTAGCCCACTCTGTTATGAAGCAAGAAGACCCTAAAAGTATTATTGCTTTAGCTGGTGGTGGTTTTAAAAGCATGAGTCGTATTGCTAAATCTTCGCCAAATATGTGGGAAGATATTTTTCGTCAAAACAAAGACAACCTTTTAAAGTCTATTGAAGCCTTTAACATAGAGATGTTACATTGTCAAAAACTAGTTGAGGAAGATAGATGGGATGAGCTTCATCAATGGAT
>CACVAR010000059.1 GCA_902727905.1 uncultured Sulfurovum sp.
AATACTATAGCCCTAAACGGGTCTATGCTGTTTTTGCTTTTATGTTAACGCTTTATTTAATTATAAAACGTAAAGAGAAATTTTGGGGCATAAAACCCCTTTCACCCCTTGCCCTAAAACAGAGTGTCATTACTTTGGGAGCAAGTTTTATTAAACTCGCTCAAGTACTGGCTACCCGTTCAGACTTTTTCCCTGAAGCTTATTTACTAGAGCTTAAAGAGTTACATGACCAACTTCCAGCCATGAACAGCAGTGAGTTTCAAAAGGTTTATGACAAATCTTTCCCTAACAAAGAGACCTTTAAAACTTTTGACACCCAACCCATTGCCTCTGCTTCAGTTGGTCAAGTGCATGTTGCTACCCTAAGCGATGACACAAAAGTAGCCGTGAAACTCTTGCGTTATAACATTGCCAAACAGGTTAAAGCTGACATTCGTATTATTAACTTTTTTAACAACCTCTTTCAGCCTCTTTTTAGTACCTATACTAAAAATTCCATTGATGCTGTGGTAAATGAATTTGCTAAAATGATTCTGCAAGAGGTCTCTTTTAACCACGAACTCCAAAACCTCAAAACCTTTTCAGAGGTTTATAAAGAGAGTAACATTAGATTCCCAAAACCTTATGAAGCCTTTTGTAGTAATGAAGCTTTAGTCATGAGTTTTGAAGAGGGTTTTCGTTTTGACAACAAAGAGAAACTTTTAGAACACAACATTGACTTTAAAGCCCTCATTGCGAATTTAGTTAATTTTTATACCCAACAGATGTTAATAGAAGGTTACTTCCATGCTGATCCTCATCCTGGTAATCTATTGGTCTCTACAAATGGTGAGCTAATTTTACTTGACTTTGGTATGGTTAAACGTGTGCCAAATGACACACGTATCGCCATCATTGAACTCATCAAAGCAGCCAATGAACAAGACTATGAACTCTACATCTCTGCTAACAAGCGTTTGGGAACCATTGCCTATGAAGCCCCTACAGCAGAACTGGCAGAGTTTACCTCTAAAATGTTTGCCATCTTCTCCAATGAAAACCTTAACAGCGAATCCATGCAAGAACTTGCTTTTGAGGTATTGGCTTCTACCAAAGATTTACCTTTTAAACTTCCCTCTGATGCCATTTACATTCTACGTGTTAGTGCCATCATAGAAGGTTTAGGAACAACTTACATTGAAAATTTTAACGGTATCAAAGACATCTTACCCATACTGCAAGAGAACATTCCCAAAGCGTTAGGAGCAAAAGAGGGGGTGAGAGAAAAAATAGAAGAAGGCATCAAAAAAACACCTTTCTTTCTACAAGACCTACAAACCTCCGTACAAAAAATGGCACAAGGAGAAATAAGCGTCAACGCCTCAAAAGACCAACTCACATGGATAGCCAAAGAACTAAAAGAGTACTTCCGTCCTTTGGTTCAAGGCTTTGTGTTGCTGCTAAGTGGTTTTTTTGTTTTGCTTTATGACAAGGAGTTGAAAGAGATTGCTTTGGTATTGTTTGGGTTAGGGGTTGTTCGGGTTTTTTATAGGGTTTAAAGTGTTATAAGTTTATGAACAACTTGACAAAATACACCAATTGGAGTATAGTTATTTAAAAGTTCTTATAAAGGTATAAAACAATGAAAATTCAAACGAGCGTAAGGGTAGAAGATGTATTTTATA
>CACVAR010000060.1 GCA_902727905.1 uncultured Sulfurovum sp.
GCCATAACAAAGCCCCACTCTCCAAAGCTTGGCACATAAGTATGGTAGGCTTTGGTTTCAAGTGCTGTGCTTGCCATGGTTTCTTTAACACTCCAAAATGCTTTGGGGGTAAACATAGGTGATGTAGCTTGGGTTACCATGACGCCTGAACGTGAGAGGTGGTTCGCTAAGATTTTGTAAAAGGTTTGACTGTAAAGACGTGAAAGTGAAATGTTGTTTGGATCGGGTAAATCAATAATAATTACATCGTAAAGTGTTGTGGCATTCTCCATAAACTTCCATGCGTCTTGATTGACAACGGTTACTTTAGGGTTGTCGTAGGCATTGTCGTTGAGTTTACTGAGGGTTTTATGCTCTTTAAATATTTTGGTCATCATTGGATCCAAATCAACTAAAGTAATCTTTTGTACATCATCATATTTTAAAACTTCACGCAGAGCCATACCATCACCACCACCAATGATAAGTATGTTGTCATGTTTAGGACTGGTCAACATAGCTGGATGGGTTAAGGACTCATGGTATCGGTGTTCATCAATGCTGTCAAACTGAATAGCACCGTTGATGTAACATTGTACTCGTCCATTGTTAGCTGTAATTACAATTTTTTGATAAGGTGTTTGGGTAGCATAAATAATATTGTTTTTATAAAGCTTATTTTCAAGCATGCTTGTTAGTTTACTTGATTGCCAAAAGCCTAACAAGAGTACGACAAAAACTGTCAAGAGATACAAAATATACTGTTTACCTAGAAGTTTACGAAAAATATACCAGGACATGGTGGCGACAAACAGGTTGAGTAAACCAAAAAGAAAAGAGGTTTGCATGAGACCGAGTTTAGGAACTAAAACCAATGGGAAAAGTAAAGAAGCAAATAATGCTCCTATGTAATCTACTGTAAAAACATTAGAGATATTGGTTTTTAATGAAAAACTCTCTTTGAGTATACGGATAATAAGGGGAATCTCTATTCCTAGCATAGTACCTAGCGAAACGGTGACAAGATAAAGAAAGGCATCATAGTTATTAATGTAGGCAAAAGCAACAAAAAGTATAAGGGCAGAAAAACCACCTAAAAGTGCAATGGCAAGTTGTAGTTTGACAAAGGCACGTTCCAAATCTTTTTCAATAAAACGTGAGAGCCAAGCACCAATACCCATGGAAGACATAAAAAGCCCAATAACCAATGAAAAATGGTAAATGGAGTCTCCCATAAGGTAAGAAGATAAAGTCCCCTCTAAGAGCTGGTAGACCAGCCCAGAGATGGCAATGAGAAAAGTACCAAAGAGTAATGCTATCTCTTTGGCTTTGTTGTCAATGGTTGATGACATTTAGCGAATGGCTGCTGAGATAATCATACCAATGGCAATAATCATTGAACCGAGTACAATTGCAAGGGCAATGTTTCCATCATGGGATATTTTACGGTTAATTGAGTATTTAGTGACTATTTCTACGAGTAAAAATACCAATGCTAAAACAGCAATACCTAAACCAGAATAAATGAGTGCAGATAAAACACCTGATATTTGAAATAAACATCTTGCAAAACTAAAAAGATGCTAAAATTTTAGGATGAGAAAAGTAGATAAATTTGAAAAAGTAAGCGAAGAGAATTTCAAAAGATTAGTAGGGGTAAAGAGATCAACCTTTGAAATCATG
>CACVAR010000061.1 GCA_902727905.1 uncultured Sulfurovum sp.
TCCTCTTTTATTATCTCTCTAATAATTACACTTGTAGCTTCATCTATTTCTAGTCTTTTTATTTGTCCCATAATCTCACTATTCTAACATAAATCTTATTTGTGTTTAATTCTTAGCTACTACATATGAATTTTATATTCCTAAAACTATTGATGAACAGGCATTGGTAATAAAAGAAATAGAAAAACATATTTCAATCATTGATAAGCTAGAAGCCACCGTACAAAAAAGTATCAAAGAATCTAAACGACTAAGACAAAGTATTTTAAAACAAGCCTTTGAGGGCAAATTGGTAGACCAAGACCCAAATGATGAAAGTGCCAGTGAATTACTTGAAAAAATAGCCAAAGCCAAAGAAGCGTATAAACAAGCCCAAAAAGAACAGAAAAAGAGGAAGAAATAAGAATGAGTGAAACCAATGCAATGGTACAAAAGCTGTGGAACTTTGCCACAGTACTTAGAGATGATGGTATAAGTTATGGTGACTATGTAGAACAGCTTACCTATTTGGTTTTTTTAAAGATGGACTATGAGAGAACACTCCCACCTCTTGAACTTGATTCTGACATTCCCAAAGAGTGGAACTGGGAAACCCTGCTCAATCTTGATGGGGTTGACCTTGAACAACACTACAGAACACTTCTCGAAGAGCTATCAAAAGAATCAGGACTAATAGGACTAATCTTTAGAAAATCACAAAACAAGATTCAAAATCCAGCTCTTTTAAAAAGATTGGTTAACCTCATACACGATGGTGGGAAACAGAGTTGGCTGAGTATGAGTGTCGATGTCAAAGGTGACATTTACGAAGGGTTATTAGAGAAAAATGCACAAGACACCAAAAGTGGAGCAGGTCAATATTTTACCCCTAGAGTCATCATTGATGCCATGGTAGAAGTGATGAAACCAACACCTGAAGATACCATCTATGATCCTGCTTGTGGTACAGGTGGGTTTTTACTTTCGGCTCATGCCTATATACAAAATCATCACGATTTAAATAAAGAACAGGCTAAAAAACTAAAAGAAGAAGCACTTAAAGGCTGTGAACTGGTCTCAAATACGGCTAGACTCTGTGTAATGAACATGTATCTACACAATATCGGAGGAGAAGAAAGCCCCATAGAAGTGAATGACTCACTGTTAGGAAAACCAAGTGAACACTACTCTATGATTCTTTCAAATCCACCTTTTGGTAGTAAGAGTGCCATTAAAATAGTTAATGAAGAGGGAAAAGAGGATAAAGATTCTGTAAGCTATCAGCGAGATGATTTCTGGGCGACCACCTCTAACAAACAGCTAAACTTTGTACAACATATCAATTCATTACTTGAAATAAATGGACGAGCAGCTGTTGTTGTTCCTGATAATGTACTTTTTGAAAATGGAGCTGGTGAGACCATACGAAAAAAACTGATGAACAGTTGTGACCTGCATACCATACTTAGGTTACCAACAGGTCTTTTTTATGCCCAAGGGGTTAAAGCCAATGTTATTTTCTTTGACAGAAAAGGAGCGAGTGAATGGGTTCATAAGTACCCAACAAGAATGAAACACTAAGAAAAGTTTATCCTATAATGTTTACCATAATTATTAAATATTTTTTGGATATAAAGAATCATATTATCCCAGCTCAAATAAGCCGAATAATCAATCCA
>CACVAR010000062.1 GCA_902727905.1 uncultured Sulfurovum sp.
AGAATGGTTTTAGCTCGACTTCAACGTAAAACTATTAAGTTTTCTAAGTCTTGGGAGAAGCTTGAATATTCTGTTAATCTTGTTATTAATCGCTATAACCATCAACTACTTTTAGATGCTTGACCTAGAATATAACCTTAGATTTCCTGGGCAGTATTTTGACAGCGAAACATCTACTCATTATAATATTAACAGAGACTACAATCCTGTAACTGGACGTTATATTCAGTCTGACCCTATTGGGTTTGATGGTGGGGTTAATAATGGGTTTGGGTATGCTTCACAAGCTCCTATAAAAACATACGATTCTTTAGGTTTATATACTGTATATTGGGGTGGTGCTGGTTTAAATGGAGCATATATCAGTGATCAAGTTTCAGCTTTGTACGGAGCAGGACTTAGAAATATACAGATCGGGAATAATGCTTCAACAGGTGAAATTACTGATGGACTAAGAACTAGTATGTTTAGGTATGAAACCTCTATGAAATTGCTCAACAACACCCTTAAAGCACAAGGTTATGAAGAGGTCAACAAAAATAAATCAGCTGATTTACCAAGTAACTACAGTTTAGAGTTTGTCAACACCAACACCAATTTAGATGAACTGGTAGAGGGCATCAAAAATCACCACAGTGCAAGGGTCTGTCTCTATGGTGCGTCAGGTACAGGTAAAAGTGCCTTTGCCAAACACATCGCTAAAAAGCTAGATAAATCATACGTTATAAAATCAGGTTCATCGCTTATGAGTAAATGGGTGGGTGAAACTGAAAAAAACATTGCCTCTGCCTTCAGAGAAGCTATGGAAGAAGAAGCTGTACTCATTTTTGATGAGGTCGATGGTTTCCTAGCCGAACGTGGTCAAGCCAAAGTCAACTGGGAAGTAACCCAAGTCAATGAGATGCTGGTTCAAATGGAAAAATTCGATGGTATTTTCATTGCCACCACGAACCTCATCGAACACATCGACCAAGCAAGTTTAAGGCGTTTTGATTTAAAGCTAGAATTTAAAACACTAGCTCCTGAACAGTTAGAAAAAATCTTCATCTCTTATGCCAAAGAGCTAAACATAGAAGCCCCAACAGCCAATGAGTTACATACTATTCGTTCATTCAAAAAGCTAAGCCCTGGGGATTTTGCTACGATTATAAGACAGAGTAAATTTAAAAAGATTGATTCTTGTGAAGAGTTTATTAAACGTCTCAAAGAGGAGCAGAAGCTTAAGAAGAATAAAGATGGGGGGAGTATGGGGTTTATTAGTTAAGCCCTATCTTCAAAGTGTATCAAGAAAACATAAACTTCTTCAATCGTTCATAGTCACCACCATCAACAGCTTGTAACGATTCTATATACTCTTTCCTACTTTCATTTTCATGATTGATATCACTACTTCCCCATATTAAGATAATCCAAGCTGCTAGTTAAAAGGAAATAAAGAAGAAAAGTAGTAGAGCTCCATAAAAGCTTGAACGACGAGATTATGAAACAAAGAATGGTAACAATATACTCCTTAATAGAAGAACTTCTGGTCAAGCATCTAAAAGTAGTTGATGGTTATAGCGATTAATAACAAGATTAACAGAATATTCAAGCTTCTCCCAAGACTTAGAAAACTTAATAGTTTTACGTTGAAGTCGAGCTAAAACCATTCTC
>CACVAR010000063.1 GCA_902727905.1 uncultured Sulfurovum sp.
ACCAAAACAGTAGTGAATACCTTAACATACCTCAAAGTACTAAAGACAAGATTACTTTAACTACTTTAGATAACCTTAGCATTGAGCAACTAAACCAAGCCATCATAAAAATGGGCTTTACTCCTGTCTCAAAAGAAGATGCCAAAACACATCTCATTTTAAACTCACCCAATGTACACAGTGGAAAACCAAGTATTGAAACTTTTGAAGAAGAGATTTCCAATGAACTAACCGTTGGAAATACCATTGGTGAAATAGAGATTAACAAAGGAGATGGAGAACTGGTTTACCCTTTTGTAATAGAAGGTGAAGGAAAAGAACATTTCTTACTGAATAACAACGGAAAACTCATTGTTACCCAAAGCTTTAGCACAGCCCATACCTTTGAGCTAAATGTAACAGTAAGTAATCAATATGGCTATACCTCTGCTCCCCTAACCATTCACGTAAAAGACTCTGGTAAAATTGGGAAAGCACAACTTGGACGGCTTCAAAATGCAACCGTAAAACTTTTTAAAATCAACAGTGATGGAAGCCAAGAGTTAGTAACCACTGAAACAACCAACAGTATAGGAAGTCTTAACCTCATAGGAAACTTTGACTTACGTACTGAACTTCTTGAAGACCATAGTTTTTATGTTTATGAAGTTAGTGAAGGTCTTGATGTGGATGCTGATGACAATGCCCAAAAAGATGAAACTCCTAGCACCAACAAAGGAAAGCTTAGACTCATTAGCAAAGGAATTTGGATTAAGAATGCCACAGAAAAAATACGTATTACCCCTCTTTCTGAAATGCTCTACACTTACCTAGAGAGAGATGGACTCACTGATATAGAAAATAAATTAGAGAAGTATTCACAAGTTTTATTAAAAAGTTCTTTAGACACAGAGACAGAAATCAATAGTAAAGACATCATGATATTTAACCCTTTAAAAAATAAGGAAGCACTCTACAATACACTGACTTACAACAGTACTTATAACAATGTCAGAGAGCAAATAAGACATGGAAACAGTACCTACAAAAACACTACTTTTAATGCTTATGTTGTAGAGTCTTTTCAAGCTAATGCAATAGAAATAGTTGGTTCTTCTATCTATACCATTGATATGCTAGGTAGTGGAGAATTTAATATTTATGATTTAGAGACTAAAGCAAAAATAGGTGGTGTGAAGCTTCCTAATACTCCTGTGGAAGGAGATACTCATGTACTCTATATCAATTTATTACATGGTGAAGCAAGAATCTCTAGTTTAATAGATTGGGCTCATGAGCTTTATATAACAGATCAAACAAAACCCACCTTAGCTGGTGAACCTTTGATGAAAGAACTTTTAATGACAGGAAACTTTAGAAATACAGCTTTAGGTAAAAGTTCTATCTCAAATTTTTTTAGTCAAGAACAACAAACACATCTTTATAACCTACCAAAAGATTCAAATGAAACTGAAATAATCAAGTTCTTCAATATTGATATAAACAATGATTTTTATCGATTTGAATTTAATTCCCAACTTAAAAAAATTAACAGCTTATGGGTCAACAATGAATATCTTTATATTGTAGGTGACAATAAAATACATATCTTTAAAGAGACCAATACCGAAGCAAACCTTAGTAAAATTTATAATGAGACCATAGTGTCAGGAGATATTTTAGGGATAGAAGCAGATATACTCTACATACAAAAAGAGAAAATGCTTAGCCTTTATGACATTAGTTCAGCCATTAACCCAACACTTATAGAAAGCATAGCTGTTCCTTTTGACTACAAACTTGGTATCAAAACCAATGGTAACTACATTACCACAGGTTCTAAGATACTTGATATAAAGTCGTTAAGGGCTTCTCAATAATCATATTAAACTTCTCTATTAAAGAATAAAAAGCCAGAGTAAACCTCTAGCTTTTAAAATGCAAGACATTTCTATCTGTCAGTTAAACTATTTTCAGAACTTCTACATGCTCCAAGAAATCTTTCAAGTGGGTCACATTGTGTGAAAACTGTAGTAGGATTATTCTTTTTAACAGAAACCTCAGGATTACCACCCACATTTGTTGAAGCTGTTGCCATAGCACCTAATACTAAAACCGTACTCATAAGTTGTATAAATCTTTTCATGATTTATCCTTTGTTTTAAAATTTATGATTGACTGATTAAGTAATCATGGTGCTAGTTTATTGGTCTGCTTGGAAATAGGACAGCACTTTTTAGGGAACATTTTGGTGTATTTTGGAAAGAACTGGGAAACTCTATTTCATAAGAGATGAGTTTTTAGATAAAATCAAAATTAAAAAACAGGAGTTTTAATATGACAGATGATACAAACAGTGTTTTTTACTATAATGAAGAGAAATTAAGTTTTATTATTGACTACTTACAGCTTGATGTTAAAGATATAGCTGATGTCTTTGGCACAAAGTCAAACTACATCTCTAAACTCCGTGACCAAATGCATAACACTTTAAAACCCATGCATCTTCATGCCTTTTCACATGCTTTTAATGTGCCTTATAAGATTTTTGAAAACAAAAGCATCAACTCTTCAGAGAAAATTAAAGCTGTTTTAGAAGAAAAAGAAGCCTCTGACAACAAAACCATTTTTAAAAACAATGAACAACTCATGGAGAACATTGAAGGTGATTGGTATGCTTACTTCTATCCTAGTAATCGTTTTAGCAATCTCTACTGCATCAAAACAACTATTGACAAAAATGGAGATGTAATAGATGCCAACAACAATGCTGGTAAATTATTTATGGGTAAAAATCAGTCCATGATTGTTAAAGAGGCGTTTAACAGTAAAAACCTTGTCAACATTATCTTTGACAACCATCAAGTAGCGTACAACATGTTTCATTTTTCTCTGGTTTCCAAAAGAAACCATGTCAACCGAGAAATGCTAAACTTTGGTTTTTTTTCAAGAAAAGAGATAGAACCAGACATTGCCAAAGAGATACTCGGTGAAAAAAAATACCTACAACTAAAAATGCAATGTGACTTTGTAGAGAGGATTAGTGAGTATGTTGAGGTTATTAATTAGGGGAATTTTTGTAGTTTTTGTTTTTTCTTTTTCTTTGTTTGGGATTGAGGATTTTGAAAGAATTTGTGATGAAGAAGTTTTAAAAAAGGATTTTGATTTTTCTATTATTCAAAATTCGTGTTTAAAAACAGCAGAGAAATATGAAGAAGAGAATGATACGGAGAATGCTTCTTGGTATTATCTATTAAGTAAAAACTTAAACCAAAATTTAGAAAATCAAGAAGATATAAACAGTAGTTTTCTTTTTTATATTAATCAAGGACACACTTATGTCTTAACCCATCATTTGAATAAAGCGAAAATTGCCTATGAAAATGTACTTACTTTTGATATCAATGTAAATAAAGAACTTCAAAGAGATTATACTATTTTAAAGAGGCTCTATCCAAATAAAAAAAAGCAATTAAAAGAAGGTTTAAAAATTTGGAATAGTGCTAATGCAATATTTTTACAAATTACTAAACTCACTAAAGAATATGAAAAGCTCTATGATAAGAATCACTATGACTTGATGATAAAAAAGTTCAATGCAATAATTAAATTAAAAAATAAAACTATTCTCAATCAAAGTAGTTCAATTATGTTAGATTATTATAATCTTGCACTTATTCATGAAGAACGAAAACATTATCAAAAATCTATTGACAACTACTTACAGTCACTACAGATAGCAAAAAATATATTACCAAAAGGTCATCTACACATTGGCACTATTTATAATAGTTTAGGATTACTTCATAATGACGTAAAAGAGTATAAAAAAGCTGAAAAGTACTATTTTAAAGCTTTAGATATTTATCTAAAAGAAGTTAAAGAAGATGACGACTTAATTGCAGTTATATACAATAACTTAGCAACTATTTATGGTGATAATCAAGCTTATGATAATGCCCTTCTCTACTACAACAAAGCACTTAAAATTGAAAAGAAAAATCATTCTAAAAATATTGTAAATACCTATTATAATATAGGACTGTTATACCAACAAATGAAAAGCTATGATAATGTTTTACCTACTTATAAAAAAGTAATTCCTTTTATAAAAGATAATTCATTAAAAATGGCAACATACCATAGCCTTTTAGCTGCATACTATCAAGAAGTTGAAGAGAATGAATACGCCCTTTTTTACTATAAAGAAGCATTAAAAACTAGAAAAAGTATCTTAGGTGAACTACATCCTGATACAGCAGAAAGCTTTAATAGCCTCGGATCTATCTATGAAGCATTAAAAGATCTTGAACAAGCACTAATTTTTTATGAGAAAGCTCTTAAAATTAATAAAATACTTTTAGATAAAAATGATAACTTTATTGCCATTAGTCATAATAATATTGCTTCCATTTATACAAATCTGAACAAATATGAAAAAGCAAAAATAAATCTTTTAAAAACACTAAAAATAAAACAAAATATTTTGAAAAAAAATGATATAGATTTTGCTGTAACTTATACAAACTTAGGTTTTATAGAAGAAAAATTAAAACATTACCAAATTGCTTCCAAATACTATACTCAAGCTCTATCTCTGTACCTAAAAAATAAAGGAGAAAAAAGTCTTGAAGTCTCTATTATCTATAATCATATTGCCTCCCTACACAAAGAACAAAAAGAGTACTACTGGGCAATAGAATATCTTGAAAAAGCTAAAAATATTATGGATACTATATTGAGTAAAAACCATACTGAAAAATCTCTTATCTATAATAATTTAGGTCTTCTCTATGGCTACATAGATGCTTATAAAAAATCTTATTACTATAATCTATTATCTTTCCAAATATTTTTGAATAACCAAAATAAAAATTTTCGTACACTCGACAGTAAGCAAAAAAAGAAATATATAAATTCTTTTGGAAATCGCGTTGACAACTTATTTAATTCTGCTATATTACACATTCATCAACTCCCTAATATAAAAGATGTCAATCCCATTAAACAAAATACCTTGACTCATTGGCTAAATTATAAAGGTACTATTTTTAATACTGAAAATATTTTATCTATGGTCTACAGTAAAACTACTAATCAAACTGTTAAAAACAACATAGATAAGTTAAAACTTCTAACCATCCAATTGGATAAGTTAGAACATAACTATATGGGTCAACAAAGTTACAAAGATAAAAAAGAAAAAAAAGAGATTAAAGAACAGATACATAATCTTCAAATTATACTCAATAGACAAACCCCAAAATTCAAAAATTTGCTAAATTTAGATACTATAAATATAGAAAGCATAACATCAAACTTAAAAGAGAATGAACTATACATAGACTTTGCAAAAGGGGAGAAAAGTTATTATATTTTTACACTAGACAACAATAAGCATATAACTTTTAATCTAATCAATAAAACAGATACCAAAGAGATTGAAGAGAATATCAAAGCTTTTAATGTAAACATTAATGAAGTAGCTAATTCCATAGAAGAAAACAATATCACTCTTTCAACCAAAGAACTAAAAAGTAAAAGCCAAAAGATACTCTCTACACTTTATGACAAACTTTTTAAAAAGTATTTAAAGGAAGTTACAAAAAATAAAGATACTTTAATAATCTCACCTGATGGAATGCTAAATTTTTTACCATTTGAAGCACTTTATCATAACAATCAATACCTAATAGAAAACTATCAAGTCAGCTATATCTCCTCTGGACGAGAATTAATTAGACAGACTAAAAGAGACAATAATCAAACAGCTTCAAAAATTGTTGTGTTTGGAAGTCCTGATTTTTGGCTAGAGCTACCAAAAAAAGAGTCTAAAAAGAGTCAATCTAAAAATGTCATAACTAACGAGGATGTAACTATTTTCGATATAAATTTTTCACCCTTAGATATCTCTAAAAAAGAGATAGACACCATGAGAAAGTACTACCCTACACTAGAAGTCTATCAAGGAAAAAATGCTACTGTTGAAAACCTCTTTAAAGTTCAAAGTCCTAAAATATTGCATATCTCCACTCATGGTTTTTTTCTAAATAATGAAAAAAATCCAAACCCTATGTTGGCATCAGGCTTAGCATTTGCAGGAGCAAACTATGCCAACTACGAAAGTGATGCACGAGGTATTGCCACTGCACTCAAACTCTCTAGTTTAAATTTACAAAGCACAAAACTGGTCGTTTTATCTGCTTGTGAAACAGGTTTGGGTAAAATACACCAAGCAGAAGGAATTACAGGTCTATCAAAAGCATTCATACAAGCTGGAGCTCAAAATGTTATTAGCACACTTTGGAATGTAAGTGCAAAAAAAACGGTAACACTTATGCAACATTTTTATGAAAATGCTCATAAAAAAGACAACTATGCTACAGCTTTACACAAAGCAAAACTTCAAATGATTCATATGCACCCTTACTACTGGAGTGCATTTATAATAAATGGCATTTAAGCATATTACTAATAAGGAGAAATCATGCTAAAGAAACTATCTATAACACTATTGGCTATCAGTGCTCTTTGGGCTGCTAATCCACCTGTAGAGATAAAGCAGATTAAAAAACCTCCTGTGGATGAAGGAATTGATGCAAAACCAGTAGAAGATAGAATCAAAGGCATAACATTCATCAATAGCCAAGAGTCTAACCTAACATCAACACTTTCTCTGTCGAATGAAAGTCAAACCATTGTTATTGGCTTTAAAACAACATCTCATGTGCCACTTACCTGTAAAGTAATACGAGGCAAAAAAGAGATTTTATCCATAAGCAAAAAACCCAAGAATCCAAGAGAAAGTAGAGCTTTACAATTTGAGATTAAAAAGGCAATACTTCAAGTCAATGACAAGCTTACTATTAGTAATAATGCTAATATCCAAATTAGAAAGATAAAACTTATTAAGTAACAGTTAAAGGTGAACATAGGCTATTATGGATTACAGGAATGAAGATGAACATAACAACAAACAACTAAGACAAAAATTTAACTATGTTATTGAAAAACACATAGAGGGAGGTAAAAAAACTTTGGCTCTCAAAACTTTTGGCTATGAACGCGAAAACCAAGTCTCTAACCTATGTTCAACAACCAGCTATAAACCCAGTATCAAAAAAATGCACATGGAAAGTATGGAAAAACACCATCAAATTCCATTGAGCATTTGGGACAATAATCTACTCTTTGAACCAACAAAAATTGACCAACATATTCATGCCTATAAGGCATCCCTCAAAGCAGAAAGAATCTCTTTTGAAGAGGAAGACAATATCTTTACAAATAACAAACAACTTTTTAAAAACCTAAAAGGAGTTTGGTATGCTTATCTCTACCCTTCTAATCCAAGTTCTGCTAAAGAGACCGAAGGTATATGGATAGTAGAAACAACCATTAATGACGACTATACGGTAGTAGACTACTGGGGAAACTCTGGTTACCTTAAAATTGGTAAAAACCAAAGCCTCATCATTAAAGAACCTTATGAAAACAACGACTTAACAGTCATTCGTTTTTCAAATAGGCATGTTAGTTTTGAACATTTTCGTTTTACCATTGTTTCAAATCAAAATGGTACCATTAATGAAATGGTTAACTTTGGATTTTACTCCCGTAAAAAGTACTCTCCACAAGAAGCCAAAGAGATTTTAGGAGACATAGAAAAGGTTCAACTGAAGTTGGATTTGGGGTTTGATGGTAGGCTCAATAAAGAGGGTGTTGTTAAATACTAAGTTCCAAAAGAGTATAATCAAAAAAAGGTAAGGATAATCATAAATGTTAGCAGGAAGATACATAGAGCTTTATACCCTTGATGATTATCGTCATTGGGAAGATAACTGGGAATTGATTTATGGTTCCCCTTATGCCATGGCTCCTTCTCCATTGGTAACCCATCAAAATATTAGTATGAAAATTGCTCGACAACTAAGTGAGAAGCTTGACAGTTGTCCAAAGTGCCAAGCCCTATTTGAAATAGATTGGGAAATCTCTAGCGACACAGTTGTAAAGCCTGATATGTTGGTTATTTGTTATGAACCAAATGAAAAAATTACAAGAAAGCCTGAAATCATTTTTGAAATTGCTTCAAAGTCAACGGTTAAAAAAGATGAAACTTTAAAATATGAACTCTATCAACAAGAGGGTGTTGAATTTTACATTATTGTCTATCCTGAGAAAAAAGTAGCAAAAGTTTACCAACTCAAAGAAGGACGTTACCTAAAGGTTCAAGACTTTTCAGATGAGTTGTATAAATTTGAGTTAGAAAAGTGTAAGATTGATTTTGATTTTTCTAAAATTTGGCGTGAAAAGTAATCGTCAAGATTTTTATTGCCTAAGTAAAAAGAAGATTAAACTCCAACTAAATACAATAACAAACAAGCCCATAAAAGATGGGCTAATAGATCGACCACCCCAAATTCTAACTAGTTTATTTCCTTGAACTAATGCAATGGGTCTTGCCCTCCATGTTTTTACAAGAGATCCTTTTTTTGACACAGGTTGAAGAATACAGTACTCAAACCATCCTTCGTCAACTCGCCAATGTTCAACAGATGACCAAAGTTTAGGGAACCTTCGACTTATCTCATCTCCTTTATAACCCAATCCAATATTTTTCCTAACATCATAAGCTGTTGTAG
>CACVAR010000064.1 GCA_902727905.1 uncultured Sulfurovum sp.
TCACAAATGTCTGTTTGGAAGAAGCGTAGATAATGAAAACGCTAATGTTTGAAACCTCAGCAGACCGAAGCCAGAGTAATGCTGAAAAATATACCAAAAGAGAAAAACTCTTTGGTACAGAAGATGTTCTCCCTCTCTGGGTTGCTGACATGGATTTGGATACGCCAGACTTTATAATTCATGCCATTAAAAAACGTTTGGAACACCCAATATTTGGCTATGAAGAGATGCCCAACGCTGCTTTTGAGGCACAGATAAAATGGATGGAGAAACATCATGGTTTATTGTTAAAAAGAGAAGACATGTTCTTCTCCCCTTCAGTTCTTACTTCATTAAACCTTAGCATTCAAACCTTTTCAAGTGAAGATGATGAAATTATTATCCAAACACCTGTTTATGGTGCTTTTGCCAATTCTATTTTAAATAACAATCGTACCGTTATAGAAAACCCTCTAATTGAAAAAAATGGTGACTACTTTTTTGACTTTGAAGATTTAGAAAAAAAAATAAGCCCTAAAACAAAAGTACTCATACTCTGTTCTCCACATAATCCAGTTGGAAGAGTTTGGGATAAAGAAGAACTATTACAATTAGCCTCTATTTGTTTAAAACATAATGTGCTTATTATCGCTGATGAAATCCATTGTGACCTGAGCTTTAAAAAACATACACCCTTTACTTCCTTGTCAGAGAAAATAGCTGAACAAACCATCACCCTACTCAGTCCTGCTAAAACTTTCAATATCTCTGGACTCTCTATCTCAACCATTAACATTTCTAATGAAACACTCAAAGAAAAATTCACAAAAAAGTACCAAGCCATCTACCTAGGTGAAGGAAATGTTTTAGCCCATGTTGCTTTTGAAGCTGCCTATACCCATGGTGAGGAATGGTTAAAAGAATTAAAAGAACATTTATTGGAAAATATTGCTTTATTAAAGCAACAATTAAAAGAGAAAAATTCAAAAATTAAATTTAAAAATCCAGACGCTACTTTTTTACTTTGGCTAGATTGTAGAGCATTAAAGCTAAATGATGAAGAACTTCATCAATACTTCGTCAATAAGAAGCTAGGACTCAGTCAAGGCATCTCATTTGGAACAGGTGGAAAGGGTTATATGCGTATGAACATAGCAATCTCTAAAAAAGCCATGAATAGTATTAAATTATAAAATTAAAGTTTAGTTAAGATATAATATTCTTATGAAAAATTTTAATACATTATACTTATCATTAATACTATTTTCAACCTCGCTACCTGCAACAGATAAACTTTACTCTTTTATGGGAATTCAAACCGGTGCTTCTATTACAAAGAATCACACCGTACCAAGTATAGGTCTAAAGTATGGGAAACAAACTAGGAAATATAGAACATCAATTACTTATGCTTATGGTGAAAAATCAAATAACAAATACCAAAGTCTAATTGCACAAGTTGATACTGGCGTATTAACCAATCAATTTAAAAACACCTCTTTTAAACCTTATGTTGGTCTCTCTTTTGGTGCCATTCAAGAACAAAACAATAATACTGCTCTAAAAGACAAAGGTTATGTTTATGGTGCTAATGCTGGAGTGGCTTATATTTTTAATGATGCCTTAGACTTTGATTTAGGCTATAGATATCTAGCAACAT
>CACVAR010000065.1 GCA_902727905.1 uncultured Sulfurovum sp.
TTTATGCCAACATCAATGTTGGTGTAAGTATTTTACCACAACAAACATTTGTTGAAAAAATTGGTGGCGACAAAGTTAATGTCACCACCATGGTTAAACCAGGAAGTGACCCACATACTTACGCTCCCAAACCATCTCAAATGATAGCACTCTCCAAGGCAGATGTTTATTTCCCTATCAAAGTTGAGTTTGAAAATGCTTGGCTTGAAAAGTTCATTTATCATAATCAAACTATGAAGATTTCTGATATAACAAAAGGAATTGAGTTTTTAGATTTACAAACAGCTCCTTATGAATGGGCTGGTCTTTTTGAATTGGAAAAAGGTCAATATCATTGGCATTTTTCTAAAGTTTCAGGAGCTTATGCTGATCCAAAAATGAAATTTCTAATGCTCTCTATGCGTGAAGATGGTGACTTAATTTATGACTATAAAGAAACAGCTAAAAATTTATTTAATAATAGTAAAGTTACAGCACTCAAAGATGCTGATATCTTAAATAAAAAAAATACTCTCTATGAATTACACTTTGATGCTTTCAAAGAACAAACAACATTTACCCTAAACATTCCCAAAAGTGGAAAATATCTCTTTTTTACAGAACATATGCCATTCGAATTTAAAAATGAAGAACACTATTTCAAAAATATGGCAAACGCTGATGTTAAAGCAATTATCACAGAGCCAAAAAATGAATCAGCACACCATCATCATGAAGGAGTCGATCCACATACATGGACAGCCCCTTCCAATGTAAAAATTATGGCTAAAAATATTTATAATACTTTATGTACACTCGACCCAACAAATAAAACTTACTATCACATAAATTATCTAAACTTTTTACAAGAGATAGAAGAGACAGACAAAGAAATAAAAAATATTTTTTCACCCCTTCCCAAAGACTCCAAGTTTATGGTTTTTCACCCCTCTTGGGGATACTTCGCCAAAGCCTATGGTCTAACACAGCTTGCCATTGAAGTAGAAGGAAAAGAACCTAAACCAAAAATGTTACAAAGAATCATCAAAAAAGCACGTGAAGAAGGTATAAAAGCTATATTTACACAAAAAGAATTTTCAGATAAAAGTGCCACAACCATTGCTCGTCAATTAAATATAAAAGTTATCAAAGAAACCCCATTAGCCAGAGATTGGTCACAGAACTTAATTAAAAAAGCAAACGCAATTGCTAATAACAACTAATTTTATCAAGCATAGTTTCAAGGAGATTCACCTACAATGGCTTACATGAATAGTAATGAAATAAAAGAAGAACTTAATCAAAAAGGGATTAAAAATACTAAAGCCAAAAGTATTTTACTCCATATTTTAAAAAACAGTCACTCACCCAAAGATGTAAGTACACTCCATGAAGCATGTTCAAAAGTCACCTCAGTAAATCTTGCAACAGTCTACCGATCATTAAGACAGTTTAATGAAAAAAATATTGTTCAAGAATTTTTAGGAAGTGACGGTGTAGCTCAATATGAGTACATTCATCAAGGAGCGAAATCCCATCCTCATTTTGAATGTGAATCCTGCCGTCAAGTTTTCTGTTTGGGTGAACTAAAGTTTGATGATGCCATTTACTTTTCAAATATGGCAAAACAACATAAAATTAATTCCATCAACCTTA
>CACVAR010000066.1 GCA_902727905.1 uncultured Sulfurovum sp.
CGTGTGAATGCTGAGATTGTTTTAGAACTGAAAAGTGGTCATGAGTTGTTGTCCATTATTACAAATTCAGCTGTTGAGTCTCTGGGTCTCAAACTTTCAGATGAGGTAGTAGCCATATTTAAGTCAAGTTCTGTAGCCATGTTTAGAGGTGAGTCTGAAGATGAGAATGCCTTCAATGGTGTGGTGAAACATCTTGAAGAGGGAAAGCGTAATGCTGAAATTATTCTTGACATTGGTGAAGGTGAAACGCTTGTGGCTGTTATGCCTATTGGAAAGTATGCTTTAGGCATTGGAGAAAAAGCCTATGCTTCTATTTCACCTAACGACATTATGATAGGACGATAATAGCATTTGATGAGACTGTTTTTAATATTTATAGTGTTCACGAGTTTGAGTGTGGCAGTAGAAGAGAAACGAAAGTTAAATGCTAACTCAACCGTAAGTTTTTTAGAAGTTCCCAAGGAGGTTGATAATTTATCAGAAGTACTCACAGAAGGAGAGTTTTATGGACGTTTTCGTTTAAACTCTTTCTCTTTTGATTGGGATGAAGAGGTTGAGGGAAAAACTGGTGACCATCAAACTTTAGGTGTGGGTGGAAGCATACATTATAAAAGTGCCTATTTAAATGGTGTAGGATTTACAGCTGGTCTTTACACATCTCAAAATCCTTGGCATATGGATGAGGAAAAATTAAAGTACTATAAGGTAGGAAAAGGCGTTTTAAACCGTCATGATGTCATGACTAAAAACAGATATGGCATGACCAATTTAGCAGTCGCTTACTTAGAATTAAAAAACGAAAAGAATTCTGTAAAAATTGGACGACAGATTGTTGAGAGTTATCTGACCAAAAGCAATGACATTAAAATGATTCCCAATACTTTTGAAGGCATTACATGGGTTTCTAAAAATATTGAAGATTATAAACTTTGGACAGGTTATTTACTAAAACAGAAGCTTCGTGACCATAACAACTTTCATCATCTCTTTGCTTATGATGATGGAGCAGGGAAGTATGATAAGTGGAGAGAAAATGATGACACAGCCATGCATAGAGGAATTACACTTTCTTCGTTAAAGGAAAAAGGCATTAAAGATAGACTGATGTTTATGGAGTTTTCTAACGCTAAAAAAAATAATTTTAACTATCTAGCTTCTTACACACTTGTTCCTGAACTCTTTTCCACTTTTGGAACAGACTTAACGTATAAGTACCGAACAAAAAATGGCTATTTACTCTCTCCATCTTTTCGATACATGCATCAGTTTGACCATGGAGCTGGGGCAATAGGTGGGGCGAACCTAAAAACCAATAATATAGCTTATACGAATGCAAATTCTGTAGAAACTGATTTATATGGTATTCGCTTCGATGTTGGAAAAGATAGATGGCGAATCCGTTCAGGTATTTCTAAAATAGCCGACAAAGCCGACATCATCTCCCCATGGCGTTCTTTTCCTACGAATGGCTATGGCTATACCCTTTTACAATACAACTGGTACGCCAATACCACTTCTTATGTTGTTCAAGGTGACTATGACTTTAAAGAACAAAACCTCCATGCTCAAATGCGTTTTGGCATTCAAGATTTTGATGACGACAAATCAGGCGTGCAAGCTGACTCAAATG
>CACVAR010000067.1 GCA_902727905.1 uncultured Sulfurovum sp.
ATATGATAAAGATAGGTTTTTGAACTAAAGAAAGCATTGTATAGCTCCTATAATATTAATTTTTTATTAATTTTAATTAATTAAATATTAATTAAAGTTTATTTTAAATAAAAAGAATATAAAGATTAAAATCTAATAAAAATAAGCATAATACTAAACAGCTTATTGATGATAAAATCTAATTAAGAATATTTTTATATATAAAGGAACAATAGTGTCTAAGAATCGAAATGCATTGTCACTAGATAGTGATTACTATAGTGCTGGTGCTTATGAAGAGATAGAGAAAGAACAGCCAGTTTATAGGCAACTTTTCATGGTACTTATGCTTATTGTAGTTAGTATTTTTTCTTATAATTATTTTATTAATACTTACTTTAGTACAAATAACTCTAGTACAATTAGCTCTGAAGTTATGGAAGTTGAACCTATAGCCGTAGCTAAAGAGAAGAAGCCATTTTTTTTGATTAGAGAGGAGGCTCAACCGATAGTCGTCTCTGTTAAAGATAAAATGCTCCAAGATGATACATTATCAGATGAATACATTAAGTTAGTGCAAGAATCGCTGGGGAATTATTAGCTTTTTGTAACTAAAGCATTTAAAAATATTAAAAGCTAAGCAAACTCTTATGATATAAAGTATAAAAGTATGAAAACTATAACACATAGGAGTCTTGAATGACAAATGAAACTGTCTTAGATGCATTAAGAAATGTAACATACCCAGGATTTACGAAAGATATCGTAACTTTTGGCTTTGTAAAAGATATAAATATTGAAGGTGATAAAGTATCATTTACAGTAGATATTACTTCTTCAGCCGATGAAGTAAAAGGAAAGATTGTATCTGAAGCTACAGCAGAACTTAAAAAGCTTGGTTTCTTGGCAATTGATGTAAATGTTAAAGCACCAGAAGCACCAAAGCAGATGTCTAACTCTGTAACGGGTAAAAACATTGCTCCTCATATTAAAAACTTTGTAATGGTAAGTTCTGGTAAAGGTGGAGTTGGTAAATCAACTACTTCTGTTAACTTGGCAATTGCTATGGCAATGCAAGGTAAAAAAGTTGGTATTTTAGATGCTGATATTTATGGTCCAAATATTCCTCGAATGATGGGGGTACATGGTGTTAAACCAGAGATGCAAGGAAATAAAGTTTTACCAATCGAAGCGTATGGTATTGAAATGATGTCAATGGGTTCTCTTGCAGAAGATGGTAAGTCGTTAATCTGGAGAGGTTCAATGATTATGAAAGCCATTGAGCAATTTTTAAGAGATATTTTATGGTCAGAATTAGATGTATTAGTAATCGACATGCCACCGGGAACAGGTGATGCTCAGTTATCATTAGCTCAGTCGGTTCCAGTTACTGCTGGTATTGTTGTTACAACACCTCAGCAAGTAAGTTTAGATGATTCAAAACGTTCACTAAATATGTTTGAAAAATTCCATATTCCTTTAGCAGGTGTGGTTGAGAATATGTCTGGATTTATTTGTCCATCATGTGATACTGAATCAGACATTTTTGGTATGGGTACAGCTAAAGCAATTGCAGAAGAATATAACACAACATTAATGGCACAAGTGCCAATAGAGCCAGCTATTAGAAATGGTGGAGATACAGGGCAACCTATTACTTTCTTCCAACCAGAGTCTGAAACAGCAAAACGTTATCATGCAGCTGGGGCAAGTTTATTAACTTTCCTTGACAAAGTAAATGCAGAGGGTGGTGTAGACAATGCAGCAATGCAACCAACAACACCTCCAGGTGTATCTGCTTGTAGTACAGGTTCTACTGCAGCAGCTGCAGCACCGACTAAAGCAGCTCCAAAAACTGAAGCTCCTGCTTCTGGTGGATGTTGTGGTGGTGGACACTGTGATTAATAATTAGAGTATGGTTTTTTAACCATACTTTTGGGTATAGATAGAGTAATCTATCTATGTTCTTGCAGATTAAAATTTCTTTTAAGCACTTCTTTGAAGTTGCATGTACCAATCGTCATCTTCGTTTGCATCTATAATGGTGATTTCTAAACCTTCAGAACTCATACCAGCTTCGACAATATACTCTTCAGGAATATCAAGCATCTGCTCACAGTAATCAAATGCATTGTTTGGCTCATGCAAATCACTTAAATTCCAACTCTTGTCTATTTTTCGTTTCCTTATAACAAAAAATTCTTCCATATCTAACTCCTTTGAAAAATTGATATGATAAATTCTAATAAATATTTTCTTGAAATGCAAGAACTTTTTTAAAAGTAATGATATTTATTCTCATTTCCTAATAAATTTAATTATATTTATTTCAAATAGATATAATAAAAAATAAATAATTATAAAATAAAACTTTAAATTATAATATATATTTATTATTGTTAATGTTTTGAATTTTGGCTAAAAGTAGCTAAAATTAATGATATTAAACCATAGGAAAAAATATGAATAATGATGAGTTACTAAATCTCTATTTAGAAAAATTAAGACAATTAGCAAAAGAGTCTTTGGAAGATAAAAAAGCACTTAGTGTAATGGAAGCATTAAAACAATCAATGATATTTTTAGAAGGAGAGATGACAGGGTATTAGTATATATTATTAGAGTTAAAAGAAAATATAATATAAGTAAAAATTTTATATATTTATGTAAAAAAGTTTTACTAAAATATAATTAAAACAAATATAATTTGACTATTCTTGGTATAATAAATAACAAATTCAAAAATTAAGGATTAAAGATGGGTACATTAATGTTGGCTATTGGAGCCGGACTACTTTACAATATGATTGTTTTTTATATGTGTGAAGAGAAATCACTAAAAGATGCAAACTTTTCAGATATGAAGTGTTTAGTTCAAGAAGAAGTAGATATGTCAGAGTGTTTTGAAACATATAATACGATGCAGTATATGCTTTACTTTATGTTGTCAGCATTTATTTTTGCAGCATTGGTAACACATTACTTTCTAATTCCAGCAGGTGTTGATTTAGCTGGTTTAATGGCATATGTATTTATTCCTTCTTTACTAGGGTCTCTTTTAATTTTACTTGTAAAATGGAGATATCAACCGTTTATTAAGTTGGCATCATCTTTTATGTATGGTAGTGGTTATATGACTGCAACGGGCGTTGCTGTTGGACTTGTTTACTTCCTTGGGTCATAGATACTTTTAGTTACGGCAGTTTGCCGTAACAGTTTTTTTCTTTACATCTCTCTTTTTAATTATTTCAGATAAAATTCCTTACTTATTATATTTAAAGGACGACTATGTCAAACTCTGAAAAACTCAAAAACTTTTTAACACAAGAAATTATCCCAGATTTAGAAGAGGCAATAGATGAAATGTTTGCATTTATAGAGAAAGCTAAAATGGCATCTATTGCAGATAAAGAAGAGTTACAAGAACTTCAAGAAATGCATGCTGAATGTAAAGAGATTGTGGTTGAAATTGAAGCTGGTGAAATGAATGATCAAGAAGCTGGGGATATTTTATCTGAATTTGTTGAAATGAAAACAGCTGACGACGAGTAACGTTTTGCAAAAGGCATTGTTTTTAGATCGTGATGGTATTATCAATATAGATCATGGTTATATTTATCAGGTTGAGAAGTTTGAGTTCACTGACGGTATATTTGATTTACTTAGACTTTTTATACAAAAAGATTATATTCTTTTTATTGTTACTAATCAGTCAGGTATAGGAAGAGGTTACTATACAGAAGACGACTTCCATACATTAACTAAGTGGATGTTAGAAGCTTTAAAAAATGAGGGTATAGATATTGCGTCAGTTCATTACTGTAGACATGCTCCAGAAGAAAATTGTTTTTGCCGTAAACCTAAAACAGGTATGGTTGATGAAGTTCTTTCTAAAAACAGTATTGATTTAAGAAATTCTTGGCTTATTGGGGATAAACAGAGTGATATTGATCTAGCAGATAACAGTAAAATATCAAAAAGTATTGCCATTGGTGAGAGAAGTATTGAGAGCGCAAACTATACTTTCAAAACGATTTCAGAGTGTAAACTTTTCTTAGAGGAAAATGAAGCTATAATTAGTTCATGAAATACAATGACATTGACTTTAATAATAAAACGATTCTAATTACTGGTGGAGCTGGATTCATTGGCTCTAATTTGGCTTTTTACTTTCAAGAAAATTTCCCTTCTGCTCATATTGTTATTTTTGATATTTTTCGTTCAGAAAAAACTTTTTCTAATGGGAACTTACAGAGCTTTGGGCATTATAAAAACTTAATTGGTTTTCATGGGGACATTATTTGTGGAGATTTAAACTCACAACAAGATATGAAACAGTTGGATACCTATGCTTTTGACCATATCTTTCATCAAGCTGCAATTTCAGACACACGCGTCTATGATCAAGAGATTATTATGCAAACGAATGTCAACTCTTTTTATGCTATTTTAGAAATGGCAAAAAAAGACAATGCCTCTTTGGTTTATGCTTCTTCTGCAGCCACTTATGGTTCACAGCCATCACCTCAAACTGTTGGGAAAGAAGCTCCAGAAAACCCTTACGGTTTCTCTAAATATGCCATGGATCAAATAGCCCACCGTTACATACGTGAAAATCCTGACATGAATATTGTGGGTTTAAAGTATTTTAATGTTTATGGTGCTAGAGAGTTCTTTAAAGACAAAACGTCTTCTACCGTTATTCAATTTGGACACCAAATATTGGCTGGAAAAACACCACGGCTTTTTGAAGGTAGTGATGAAATAGTACGTGACTTTGTATACATAAAAGATGTTCTTCAAGCAAACATAAAGGCGTGTAATCCTAAAAAGTCTGGCGTTTATAATGTTGGAACTTCAAAACCAAGATCTTTTCAAGATATTGCAGATATTTTGCAAAAAGAGCTAGATACAGATTATGGAACAGATTACTTCCCCAACCCTTTTACTGGATACCAAATGCATACCCAAGCAGATACTTCGACATCCAAAGAGTTTTTAGATTATGAGCCTCAGTGGGAACTTGAAGAGGGGATTCAGGATTATTTATCTGAAATTATTCGTATGTATGAAGAAGAAGTGAAATGATAGAACTCAAAGGTAATAAGCCCAATATTTTAGTTGTTGGTGATCTGATGATAGACCACTATCTTTGGGGAAAGTGTGAACGAATTTCACCTGAAGCACCTGTACAAGTAGTCGCTGTTGACAAAGAGACAGCTGTATTGGGTGGGGCTGGAAATGTTATTAATAACTTAGCCACTTTAAATGCGAATGTGGATGTTATGAGTGTTATTGGTGCTGATGCTAATGCCATTGAACTTAATAGAATGTTAGAAAATATAAATGTTAATATTAATAATTTAGTAGTTCAAAATGGACGAAATACCTCGAAAAAAAGTAGAATCATTGCGTCACAACAACAAGTAGTCCGTTACGATAGAGAGAGTACAGAAGATATCTCCATAGAATCTCAAAATAAAATTGCTGAACAGTTTGGGCAAAATATTCACACTTATGATATGGTTATTTTATCTGACTATGGTAAAGGAGTTTTAACGACTAATTTAACACGTATATTAATTGACATTGCCAATGAGCATAACAAAAAAGTATTGGTTGATCCAAAGGGTGAAGATTATACAAAATATTCAGGAGCTTATCTTTTAACACCGAATAAAAAAGAAGCCATTGAAGCCTCTAAAATAGAGATTAAAGATGAAGCATCACTTTTAGTAGCGATTACAAAACTTAAAAATGAATGTCAACTTTCCATAGGTTTAATTACTTTGAGTGAAGATGGGATTGCTATTTTTGATGACAACTTACGTAAGCATCCAACTGTTGCACGTGAAGTTTATGATGTAACAGGAGCAGGAGATACAGTGATTGCCTCACTTGGGTTTTCACTTTCTTGTGGGTATGACATAGATAAAGCTGTAAAGTTTGCCAATCTAGCAGCTGGTGTAGTGGTGGGAAAGATTGGTTCTGCTACGGCTACACTTAATGAAATTATAGAATATGAATCAAGTCTTAATAAATCAACTTCTGATTCACACATTAAAACCTTAGATGAAATAGAGCTTCTAAGTACTGAACTTAAAAAACGAGGTAAAAAAGTAGTCTTTACCAATGGTTGTTTTGATATTTTACATGTAGGACATGTGAAGTACTTGGAAGAAGCCAAAAGTTATGGAGATGTATTGATATTAGGATTAAATTCTGATGAAAGTGTTTCTCGTTTAAAAGGACCAACACGCCCTGTCAATACAGAAGATGATAGAGCCTATATCTTGGCATCATTAGAAGCTGTAGATTATGTGGTAAAATTTTATGATGATACCCCTTATGAGCTTATAAAAGCTGTGGCACCTCATATCTTAGTTAAAGGTGGAGATTATGAAGGTAAAGAGGTCGTAGGACAAGATATTGCTGATGAGTTACGATTGGTTAATTTTGTAGAAGGTAAAAGTACAACCAAAACCATAGAACGTATAAAGGATGGTCATGAAAACAACTATTGCTAGAGAATTTGAATTACATTTAGAGACCATACAAGCTGTTATGGGAAGTATGGAAGAGGAGTTAGAAAAGGCTTGTAGGTTAGCTGTTGAAGTTTTAGCAAGAGGTAATAAAATACTTCTTTGTGGAAACGGTGGTTCAGCTGCTGATGCCCAACACATTGCAGCAGAACTTACAGGACGGTATAAAACAGAGCGTAGAGGTTTACCAGGGATTGCTTTGACAACAGATACTTCTGCTTTAACTGCCATAGGAAATGATTATGGATACGACCGAGTTTTCGACCGACAGACAGAAGCGTTAGCCAATGAAGGTGACTTACTTATAGGAATCTCTACTTCTGGAAATTCTGCTAATATTATTTCTGCTTTGAAGTTGGCTAAAGAGATGGGTTGTTCTACGCTTGGTTTTTCTGGACGTGATGGTGGGAAGATGAATGAAGTTTGTGATGTGAACTTAGTTGTTCCCTCAGATGATACACCTCGTATTCAGGAGATGCATATTTTGTTTGGGCATACGATTTGTCAGGTTATAGATGATGAGCTTTCATAGGAGTTACTTTTTAGTGTATCTCTTTTATTTTGTGTAGTACATCTTCTGCTTCTATCAGTTTCATACACTCATGATGTTCAAGTGGACATGTTCGTTTCATACACGGAGCACATTCCATTTCTCTTTTAACTATTCTTCCTTGTGGATTCATCCATTGCGAAGTCTCTTTGTCTTTTGTTGGACCAAAGATGGCAACGGTTGGTACTTTAAAGGCTGCTGCCACATGCATTGGACCACTGTCACCTGTGATGAAAAGCTCTAAGCCTCCTATTTTTTCACATAATTCTTTAATACTGGTCTTTCCTGCAATGTTTTGGTAGTTTGTAATATTTGCTTTTATGAGTTCTTTTTCAATGTCTTTAGCCATGTCTACTTCTGCTGGACCTCCAAAAATAATAATCTCATATTGACGGCTAAGTTCAGTAGCCACTTTCGAAAATTTTTCAGGATACCAGCGTTTAGCAGAACCATAAGATGCACCTGGATTAATACCTAAGGTAGGCTTTTCATGATTAAACGGTTCAAAATAGATTTTTAAATCTTGGGCTTTGCTATCTAGTTTAAAAGTTTTATTTACAAAGTCATTGTATCGAATGGCTTGATGGATGACTTCTTTGGTATATCGTCGGTAATAACCTTTAGTAGTTGCTTGTGTAAACCAAATAAAAAGCCGTGAAAAAAAGGTACGTCTAAATGTAATGGCTACATCAAACTTACCAAGTGCTTTGGCTTGTTTATAAATCCATTTTAATCGTGAAGAAGCTTTTTTACTTTCATCTAAAACAATTTTTTCTACATTGGGATGTTCTTTAAAAATCGCTGTTGAAACAAAAGCACCAAATATAGTAATCTTGACATTGGGGTAGCTTTTAATAATGTTTTCTATAGCTGGGGTCGTCATAACACAGTCACCTAACCATGTTGGCACTTCTATGAGTATGTTATTCATGATTGGTTTTTTCCTCACCTTCATCAAATAATATATGGCAAGTTCCCATCTCTTCATAAGAGAACTGATTTTGGTACATCCATTCTTTAAAGTCATAAAAAGCTTTTGTTTTACGAATTTTCCCATTTCTATTATCAACGAGTCCATAACCAGGCGCGATGAGTTGATGCCAAAAAATCTTTTCTATTTTTTTAGTTTTTAATGCTATTTCAAAATATTCATTCATGTATTGAGCATAGCATTCTTCACTAACACACTCTCTTTCAGAAGTCGGAGCATACGGAGCTGTACCACTTAAAGGCCAGTTAGCTTCGGTGATGTAGATATTGTTTTCTGACCTAGAAGAGTTTCTCACAATGGTCTCTAAAAACTCTATTTTGTTCTTAAAGTTAAAGATACCCATTTGTGTAGAGTATGGGCTACCACGTCGGTCAACATAAAGTAGGGTAGAAAATTTATCGTAATGTACTTTGTAGTTATTAAATAGAGTACGAATGCTAAAGTGGTACTCAAAATCTATTACTGATGAACCAATAAGCTTGATAT
>CACVAR010000068.1 GCA_902727905.1 uncultured Sulfurovum sp.
TTCTTCTATTTTTTCATCAGATACACCTTCTAATTGTTCTAAAGCTCTAAGCTGTTGAGCAATATAAATACGCAAAACAAAATCATTAACTTCCTCATTATAAAAAGCAACAGATTTTGAAAAAGCTTCCCATGCTATACCACCTATAATTGCATCTTGTATTACTGGCATTGTTATTTCCCCTTAATTTTGTTTTGTATCCATTCTATCTAATGAAGCCTTAATACATCAACACAATATAATTAAGCAGAAAAACTTGAATTTAAGAGTAGAGATTTTATGATGAACTAACATACAAACTCTACTAAAAATCAGCTCAAACCTATAAAATAGAAGAAAAAAAAGAGTCTTAATATGTTAACAAGAAAAAAAATAGCCATCATTGGTGGTGGGGTTGCTGGTTCTAGTACAGCTTTCTATTTAGGTCAACTTGGATTGAATGTTACCCTTTTTGAAAAAGAGTCGAGCATCTCATCTGGTCCTCCTTATTGTCATTTACATGCAGGAGGGAATCTTTATCGTGAAATCTCTGATGAACAATGTGTGACTTTACTCAAACAATCCATAGAGTTTGTACGTGCTTACCCTTTTGCCATTGATTACCGTCCGACGGTTATAGCTATTCCTAAAACAGATAAGTCAAACCCTGAAGCATTGCTTCCACGTTTAAGACTTTTGAAAAAAGAGTATGAAGCAAGCATTGAGAAAGATCCTCAGAATGAAGTACTGGGTCAAAGTAAAGAGTATTATAAACTTTACCATACAGAAGAGATAGAAGCGTTAAAAAATGCACCCATTCAAAAGCAACCAAAAAGTTTAGATGAGTGGATGGTACCAGCACTTCAACAACTTGACCTTTCTAAAGTACAGTTTCCACTCATAATGGTACAAGAGTATGGCATTAACCTTTTTCGTTTTGCATCAGGTCTTGAACTTGCCATTGATAAAATGGCGAATGTAAGTTTTAAACCAAACACTACCGTAACAAATATAGAAAAAAAAGATGCTACTTGGTCGATAGCTTATGAGAATGAACAAAAGCAAGAAGCGTCTTTTGATTACCTCATTAATGCTACAGGTTATAAAACAGGTAGCATTGATGACATGTTAGGCATAAGCTCAGAAAAAATGGTGGAGTTTAAAGCTTCTTATGTAGGTCATTGGGAAGAGAAAGAAAATACGCTTTTTCCTGAAATTATTATTCACGGTGAGCGTGGTACTCCTCAAGGTATGGGACAATTAACTCCTTATCCTAATGGCTATTTTCAACTCCATGGAATGACAGAAGAAATCACCCTGTATGAAGGTGGTTTGGTTTCCAGTACCAATGAATCAGCTCAGGCGAAGTTAGACAGTCATTTTATAAATAAGCTTGACCATAAATGGGAAGAAAATGAAGTGCAAGAGAGAACCACTAAAGCCATAGCCCATTTAGCTGACTTTGTACCCAGTTTTAAAAAGGCAACCGTAGGTGCAAAACCTCTCTTTGGTGCGCAACAAATTCCAGGGGATGACCCAACACTCCGTGTGGCTGAAGTATCGTTTCCAGCTAAAGATTATGCACGATGTGAGATTGTTAAAGTATCTTCATCTTTGGACATGGTTGACAGTATTATTAGGA
>CACVAR010000069.1 GCA_902727905.1 uncultured Sulfurovum sp.
AAAAATACAGGTTCGTATTACACGCCATCATACTTGGCTAGTTTCATTTCAAAAAGAGTGTTATCTCATTTTGAAGGTAGAACTCGTATATCTATTTTGGAACCAAGTGTTGGTGATGGTGCTTTTATTTCAGAATTAGAAAAAGAAAAAAAAGTAAATATCAATTTAACAGCATTAGACATCAATGAGGTTGAGTTAAATACAGCATTAGAGAAATGGAGCAAAAAAACAGCTTCATTCATAAAGGCTGATTTTTTAGAGTATTCAGCTATACAAAAATACTCAGCAGTCATAGGAAATCCTCCTTATGTCAAAAAAAACAGACTAACATCAAAGCAAATTGAACTAAGCAAGGAAATACATTCAAATGAAAACTTAGCAGAAGCTACTGTTAAAAATATTTGGGCTACATTTCTCGTAAAGTCCAATACGCTGTTAGTGAAAAATGGAGTTTTAGCATTTGTTTTACCCTCAGAGTTATTGCAAGTTAAGTTTGCAGAAGAAGTTCGTGAATATTTAAAAAAGGAATTTGAAAGAATTGAAATTTTTACTTTCAATGATCTTATGTTTGAATGTAAAGGGCAGGATATAATTGTTCTATTTGCTTATAAAAAGGCAGAGGAGAAGGGAGAATTTTTTACTAATATTTCATCAAAAGAATTATTGGAGCAAAATAGTTTTGTCCTAAAAAATAATAATCTACTAGTTCAATCAAAAGTAAAGTGGACACATCATTTTTTAACTTCTGATGAATTAACATTTATAGATAACTTAAAGAAAGAACTTAAGACGGTCAATGATTATTCCGATTCAAAACCTGGAATAGTAACTGCTGCGAATAAGTTTTTCATTATTGATAAAAAAACTGAGAAACAATATAATTTATCAAAATATACAAAGCCAATTATTCAAAAAGGTCTTTTTGTAAATGGAAGTGTTGTATTTAGTGATGAAGATTTTCAAAAGCTTGAAGCTAAAAAACATCCATCAAAACTTTTACAGCTAAATAATAATGATAAGATTTCAGAAAAACTAAGAGCGTATTTAGATATTGGAGAGTCAGAAGAAATACCTCTTAGATATAAATGTAAAATCAGGAACAATTGGTATGTAATTCCAAATATTTCGAAAAAACCAGATGCTTTTTTCTTTAAGAGAAGTCATCTATATCCAAAGCTGCTAAAAAATAATTCTAATGCATTCGTAACAGATTCTGCATATAAAGTTGAAATGAGAAATGGGTATGATTTAAATAGCTTTATTTACTCATTTTACAACACGTTAACCTTGCTTCTTTCCGAATTAGATGGTAGGTATTATGGTGGTGGTGTTTTGGAACTTATTCCAAGTGAATTTAAAAAATTATCTATTCCTTATACTGAAATTAGTAATAGTCAATTTGATAATTTTACGACTAATTTTGAGAATAAATCAAATATAGAAGAAATATTAAGGCAGAATGATTTTAATATACTTAATCCTGCTCTAGGAATTAATAATGAGGATCTATTAAAGTTAACTGAAATAAGAAATAAATTAAGAAAAAAAAGACTACGGAATTAAAAAATATAAGTTCAATTCCTTTTGAATTTATAAGGTAA
>CACVAR010000070.1 GCA_902727905.1 uncultured Sulfurovum sp.
TATTAAGTTATATCCTAAAATGTTCCCCAAAGTTTCGAGAATTTTAAAATTATGATAGGATTAGTTTAATAAAAAGGATAGCCCAATGAACTTTAACTTAAAAATAATATTCATCTTAATAATAGTTCTATTTACAAATTTACACTCTGAAAACTTAGGACATCGTCTTGGTGGAGATATTTATGGTGCAGAAAATACCATACATACTTATAAAAAAGCCATAAAGAACTTACAAAAGAAAAAACTCTTTAAGTATGTAGAGTTAGATATTCAAGAAACAAAAGATTCTCAGATAATTCTTTTTCATGATAAAACTATAGAAAAACTGGTTCCTAAAAGTAAACATAATTTAAAAGTTTTAAAAAATATTTTAAAAAAGAAAAAATTTCATAAAATTGAAATAAAAGATTTAACATTAAAAGAAACATCTCAACTTATATTAGAGCAAAATAGTAAAATTCCTACACTTAAAGAACTACTTGATGTTTCAATCAAATTAAAAGTATATAAACCTATACACATAGAAGTTAAAAATTTATATTCTGATAAAGCCCGATTAGAACTTATTGAGCTTGCGTCTACATACAGTAAACATCAAAAGATATCTTTTATAGCCTTTCAAAAGAATTTTTATAAATCTTTTCCCAATACACAGCGATGGTTAAAGATTTTTCAAAAAAATAATTTGAAATTTTATCAAATAGACAAACATGAATTTACAAAAGAAAAATTGAAAAATACACCTAAAGAGTACAAAGTACTTTTAGAAGAAACAAAGTTTAGTATTAAAAACAAAACTCAAAGAACACAAAGTTTTACTTTTGAGATAAAAGAAAAACTCAAAAAAAATACCTATATTAATATAGGTATTTATAATGGACATGATAATAGTGGAGATAATGGACTAAATTTTAAAGTTGAGAATCAAAATGGTAAATGGCTTATGGCAAACTTTTCTAAAAAGAAAGATTGGGAATGGTTTCGAATCAATATAAAAAATAATCAAAAACTTATACTAACTATAGAAGATAATGATACCTCCTTTAAAGGAAAATTTCCAGGAAACGGTGGTCTAATAAAGATTCTTTTAGAAATAAATTAATAACTTAGATATATTTACTCTCCCTCTTCATTTGATATTTAGCTTCAATAACCTTTGTATCAGTTTTCATAAAACTCTACTTTTTATCAGTAGAGTCTCTCAAACTATTTTGTATAAAAGATCTCAAATCCATTTCGTCCCAAAAAGAAAATATCTTCTTTCCCATTATTATCAATATCTTTGAGTGCCATCGTTTTTTCATTATACGTAAAATTCAATTCACTGTTTAATGAATAAACTTGATTTCCATAGAATCCATTTTCTTTCTGTACCAAGATTGTAAAATTATTATAAGCCTCATGTCCAAGAATAATGTCTTTCTTTCCATCTCCTGTAACATCAGCACTATAAAGCTCAGTAGTATTTGCTAATAAAATATCAATGCCCTTCTCTTCCTTTTCATAAATTCTATTAGTATCTTTCGTATAAAAACTTAAATGCTTATCAAAACCATTTACCCCAATTAACTTACTATCATTTAAGACAGTCAAACGTTCTACATCATTATATAGTACTTCAGTAAATGTTCCATTCTCTTCTTGATATAAAATATAATTAGCAATTACTAAATCTTGTAAGTCATTATTATCAATATCTTGCACATCGATGTAACTGCTTAAGTGCTTATTATGATCTTCATACCCATCCAATAGTACATTTCTTTCAGAGCTAAGATTACCATCATTTTGTATGAAAATATCAATACCCGTACCCAACATACTCTGTCCCACAGTTACAATATCTTCTTTTCCGTCATTATTTAAATCAGCTGTATTCATATACTTTACACTGTTTGAACTTTCTTCTAAAAAATTCTCTTCAGGAAAAGGATTATATGAAAAAGTTTTAGTTTCATAATAAGTTTTAGTAGAAAAAGAACCATCGTTATTTTGATAATAAACATTAAACCCATTACTCGTTATTGAAGAGATAGCAATATCATTAAGTTCATCATTGTTCACATCTGCAACGACTATGTTATCATATGAATACGGTGATATATCTTCTAATGAAATCTTTTTTACTTCAGTAAATTGATTCAAATTATTTTGAAATAAAATAATCAACTTTGAATTATCAGCATAATCTCCATAGCTATCTGTCGTAATAGCGATATCAATTAGTCCATCATTATTTAAATCACCTATTCCAAAAGAAGTAATACTATCCGTACTGATATTATGATTATCAAGTAAAATACTATCTCTATTAAACAAGTCCATTACATTTACAATAATATCACTACTATTGAATTCAGATAGACCCCCATCTTGATCATCTAAAGTGACTTTTACACCATAAGGCTTAATCTCTTTAAAATTATCGTAATTTGGTTCTTCCCCTAAAAAGGAAACTTTACTTCTATTACTTTCATTTATATCCAAATAAAGTGTGCCTTGAGTATAAGCATCATCATGTATATTGTATCCTCTATTTTGTGTTTGCCAATCAAAAAGAATGCTGTCACCATCCACATCATAACTTCCAGAAGCATCTAAAACAATCTTATCCCCAACCTCAATATTGGTTTTATCTAAAAGAAGTTTCACGATTGGCTTACTATTGAGCACCATTTGCTCAACGCTACTACTACCTACTTTAGCATCACCCTCTCTATCATCTATAGCCATCACTTTTAATTTCACAGTTTGATGCTTTTTGAACAACTTATTAGAAATCGCTAGTGTAGTACTTTCTATCTTATCATCAACATACCACTCATATTCAGTCATATAAGCATCCAAGTCAGGATCATAAATATCAATAGTTACTTGTGACATATCCGTATCAGTATAAATACTTTGAGGAAAGCTAATGCTAATCACGGGTTCTCTATTTGGAATAATAGTGAATGTTGAACTATCATAAATTTCTACTTTATCAACCGTACCATTACTCCCCTCATCTACTTCAAGACGAACCGTATTGTCATAGGCACTCTTTTCAATTATCGTTGAATCTTTACCTTGATAATGGATTTCACCCCCAGCATTTAGCTCACCGTTTTCATTATAACTCAACTCAATGGCTGTGGAAACCACAACATAACCAAGTTCTGAAGCATACACTTTCCCACTGTACGAAAGTTCTTTATCGTTCTCATCAAAAACAATCACAAAGTCTTCTAACCTCATCATGCTATCGTCTTCATTATTTTTAAAAACAATATTTTGTGTAAAAGTTTTACCTATTCGACTACTATCAACAACATCTATCTGACCACTCATGCTAATATCATCGTCATCATCTTTCATTTGTAATAGTTTAAAGGTCATTGTCATGGCTGTAATAACTCCATTATTTGTTGTTATTACATAAGTAACTTCTCCATTTAATGTTTCATCATCACCATCATTATAGTTATCAAAAACAGCAATAATTTCTGTTTTAACTGAACTAATAGTACTCCTCGTAACATCAACACTTCCACTAACTGTTCCATTTACTTGTTTGTTTAAATTGGATACTAAACCTGATGTTTTAGAAACAACCGTATTAGATGCTTTTTGAATCACATCATTTGAAACATCCAAATCATTATTCGATGATGTAATATCTAAAGACTTTATAAATTTCTGAACCACCACTTCATCTAAATTAGCAGCTGTTGTTTTACCTATATAATTAAGAGAGTCAATACGTGTAGAGCCTTCTCCACTTCCTCCTCCACCACACGCTGTAAAGAAAATTACAACCCAGACCAATACTATCTTAAACAAATTTTGCATTCTTATCCCTTTAATTCTAGACATAAGAAATAGTATAACTTAATAATAAACTTTAAGTCTTAAGATATTCGACTTTCAAGAGATTTACTATACAATAGGAAGAAAGGTAAACTATGACTTTTCCTTCATGTGGAAACACCCCTTTAGGACTCTACCCCCTAGTAGATCAATCCAATAAACTAGAAACTTTATACTCACTAGGTGTAACCACAGCTCAACTCCGTATAAAAGATCTAAAAGAGAAACAACTAGAAAATGAAATAATTCAAGCCATTCAAATCTCTAAAAAATACAATGCACGACTTTTTATTAATGACTATTGGGAACTAGCTATCAAACATAAAGCTTATGGAATTCATCTTGGTCAAGAAGATCTTGTCCAAACTGATTTGGTAGCCATACACTCAGCAGGTATACGCTTAGGTATTAGTACCCACACTACTAAAGAGATAGAGATGGCATTAGAAATTGAACCCTCTTACTTAGCCATAGGACCAATATTTGAAACTACTTCTAAGGTAGTCAATTATGAAACCGTAGGTATAAAAGAACTTACAAAGTGGTCGGCTAATGTTGACTATCCTATAGTTGCCATTGGAGGTATAAACTTAAATAATATTCAAGAAATTATTAACATCCCTAGCGTTAATGGGATTGCGATGATATCTGAGTTATTAGAAACTAACAAAATATCAGAAACTAAAACAAAAACAATATTAAATCTATTGTTATAACCCTAAATTAAACCATTAAGTGTTACTACTTGGAGCATTAAAGTGTTACCAAAGGTTACCCATGTATAATTGGGTTACACTTTAAAAAGGAAATAATATTGGATGGTATTACGCTTATTCTTTTAGGTGCAGGTTCAGCTTCTCGCTTTTCTCTGCCTCCTAAAAAGCAATGGTTGTGGACAGGGGAGCAACCACTTTGGCTTAAAGTTACTAATGACTTTCAAAAAATTTACAACTTTGAGAAGACTGTTATCGTATCATCTAAAAGTGATATTCATAGCATGTCAAACTTTGCTGAGTACAATTTTGTTGAAGGGGGTAATAGTCGTCAACAGTCACTCAAAAATGCACTTAAAGATGTAACTACCCCTTACGTTTTAGTTTCAGATATTGCACGATGTTGTTTAGATTCTTCCATGATAGAACGTGTAATTTCTGCCAAAAAGAAGAGAACTTGTGTAGTCCCTACACTTAAGGCTGTTGATACCCTTTATTTTGAAAACAACCCCATAGACCGTGAAGCCACAAAAATCATTCAGACCCCTCAACTTTCTTGTACAGAAACATTAAGAGAAGCATTAAATTCAAAACAAGAATTTACTGATGACAGTTCTGCTGTTGCTTCTATGGGTGGGGACATTATTTTTGTGGAAGGTTCTGTGAAAGCGCATAAACTAACAACAGTTGAAGACCTTTCAAAAATGACTTGTTTACAAGCACCTTCACAGCGTACTTTAACTGGCTTTGGTATTGATATTCATCCTTTTGAAGAGGGAAAACAAATGCTACTTTGTGGTATTGAGATAGATTCACCTTTTGGATTTAAAGCCCATAGCGATGGAGACGTTGCTATACATGCGCTTATTGATGCATTATTAGGAGCAGCTGGGCTAGGAGACATTGGTGAATTTTATCCTGATACCTCAGATAAGTATAAAGGCGCTGATTCAAGAGAATTATTAGCAGATACAGTAACACGATTAAAAGATTTAGGCTATGTTATATCTAATGTAGATTTAGCCATTATTGCACAGACACCTAGACTTTTAAACTATAAAAAAGCCATGCGATTTAAACTTGCCGGCTTACTCAATCTCACACCCAACCTTGTAAATATTAAAGCTACTACAGCTGAAAAGTTGGGTTGGATTGGACGAAAAGAAGGGGTAGCTGTTCAAGCTGTTGCCACTTTATATTATTATGATTGGACTAAAAATGAAAATTACCATAATTGAAAATGAACTCTATTTGGCTCAGAGTATCTCAGCCAAGCTAGGACAAGCCGGATATGATACAGAGGTTTACTCCTCGGTTAAAGAGGCCATGAGTACAAGTACCGGTGATGCCTACCTACTTTCAACAAACCTTCCTGGTCAAAACTTTAACTCTCTTATTACTAAATATAAAGAGAAAATCATCATTCTAATGGTTTCTTATATTAATAATGACACCGTAGCTGCTCCACTAAAACTTGGTGCGAATGACTATATTGTTAAACCTTTTATTATTGAAGAACTTCAGAGAAAGATTGAACATTATAAAGAGTACCAAACGCTGAAAAAGTATAAAACTTTATATAGAGAATATAATGAGTACTTACTACAAGATATTAATATAGATGATGATATTGATAAAATGACTTCTCCTCTTCTTGTATTAACAAACTATGTAAAGCTTGTTGATAAACTTGCCTTTACCTATGCCAAGCAAAAAGACAGAGTACTCTCTTTTGTGCCACTAGGTGCTAAAGATTGGAAATCTAAAATAGAAAAAGCAAATGTGAAACACTTACTTTATATTTCTGACTTACAAACACTTAAAAAGGCTGAACGCGAACAACTTTTTGATATACTCGAAGGACGTGATTTTATTATCTCAACAACATCTGATATTGAGACAAATTATAAAACCATTGAAATTAATACTGACAACAAACTCTATGACCAAAATGAAATTTTGACCATAGACGACTATGTAAAATTCATTGTTAATAACTTTCAGTACTCATACCCAGATACTGAACTTTCAAAAAAATTAGGTATTTCAAGAAAAAGCTTATGGGAGAAAAGGAAAAAGTATGGCATCTTCAAAAAGAAATAATCAGTTACATATTGATGCTGAAGCATTATCAACGATGGCATTGGTTCAAGAAGGACTCATTAGCCCTGTAACCAAACTAATGAATGAAAAAGAAGCCATTGCATTACGTGAAAGTAAAATGTATAAAGGTGTTTCTTTTCCTTTTCCTTTTCTTTTAACACCTTCTGGTACGAAAAATGAAACTTGTCTAAAATCTTTAAAAAAAGGTGATGTCGTTGAACTTGTTCACCAAAAAAATGTTGTTGGAGAACTTACTGTTGATGAAACTTTTCCAATTGATCCAAGTGACCGTTTAAAATGTATTTATGGAACAGACGATGAAACACATCCAGGTGTGCAGAGTACTATTAAAAGATTAGGGAATATGGCTGTAACTGGTGATTATCATGTAGACTACCCACTAATCACTGCTTCAAAAAAAATGGTAGCCGACAAAATTAAAGAGACTGATGCAAAAAATGTATCAGCTTTAGTATTGGCTGCTAACCCTTTAAATAGAGCGCATGAACGTATGATTAGACAAGCCATAGATCAGTCAGATTTAGTCGTGATCTTTTTACTTAAACCATTTACGACAATGGGATTACGATACGATGTTAGATATGATTCATTATTGACTTTTATAGAGAGTTTTTTACCAGCCAATAAAGTTATTATTGCTCCACTGGAGAACTCCTATATCTTTGCTGGATACAATGAACTTATTTTAGATGCTTTAGTAGCTAAAAACTACGGTTGTCACAACCTCATCATTGGTAAAAATCATGCAGGGCTTGGACTTTTTTATGACCATGACAAACTTAACTCTGTTTTTGATGCCACAAAAGATATTGAAATCAATGTCAAGACAGTTGAACAATATGTTTACTGTAATAAGTGTCGAACCTTAGTAAGTACCAAGGCTTGTCCACATGGTCAGCATCATCATATACACTACCATTCAGCTTCGATTTTAAAACTAATCAATGCTGGTATGATGCCCCCATCTGTTTTAATGAGAAGAGAAGTTTCAGCTAATATTTTAAGTACCCTCTTTCCTGAGCGTTTTGACCACTTACAAGAACTCTATGATGCCCTTATGCCAAATGATGGTCTTATGGAAGAGCATAGCGAAGAAGACTTTTATAAAAAACTTATGGGACTCTACCAAACAACTTCACTCACTTAAAAATATACTATGGGCAAATGCCCATAAAATCATTAAAAAGGAATAACTCTATGAACTTAAATAGACTTTTCATAACATTTTTTGGAACAGGCTTAGCACCAAAAGCACCTGGTACTGTAGGTTCTTTAGCAGCCTTAATAGTAGGTGTAGCACTCTTAGCCGTTGTTCCAATGCAAACACTTTTTATGTTGACCTTTGCCATTACCATCATTGGTGTATTTGAAATTAACAAATATGAAAAAGCTACCAATTCACATGATGACAAAAGTATTGTGATTGATGAAGTAGCTGGAATGTGGATAGCCCTTATGTTTGCTGTCGCAACGGCTGAGACACTCAATTATGCTTATGCTTATGAAATTGCTATTGTAGGAAGTTTTGCAGCTTTTAGACTATTTGACATTTGGAAGCCTTCCCTTATAGGAGTAATAGACCGTAAAGTAAAAGGTGGAATGGGCGTTATGGGAGATGATATTTTAGCTGGAATAGCTGGTGGGCTATTGACCATTGT
>CACVAR010000071.1 GCA_902727905.1 uncultured Sulfurovum sp.
GCACTTACTCAAGAGATAGCTGAACTTAAAAAACAGAAAAATGCTGAACTTGAAGTAATTACTGAAGAGATAGCTGAGATAAAAGAGAAAGAAACAACTGGTTCATCTGCAATGGACAAACTTTCATTTGGTGGTTATGGTAAGATGGACTACACAAACTACAGAGACAGTTCAACAGCAAATGAACTTGATATTTACCGTGCTATTCTTTATGTGGGTTACCAATTTACAGACAACATTAAATTTGTTTCAGAAATTGAGTGGGAACATGGAGGACGTGAAAGTACAGGTGGGTACTCTGTAATAGAACAAGCTTACTTAGACTTTAAACTCAATAACATGGCTTCTGTAAAAGTAGGTCATATGATTGTTCCTGTAGGTATGGTGAACTTGTACCATGAGCCAACTTACTTCCCAACAGTAAGTCGTCCTGAAGTTGAAAAGTACATCATCCCTTCTACTTGGCATGAAAATGGAGCAGTTGTTCATGGCTCTGTAAATAGTTTTGACTACCAAGTTGGTCTAATGAATGGATTCAATGCAAGTAATGGTACAGAAGTAAGAAGTATGAGACAGAGTGGACAAAATGCTGAAGCTGAAGATTTTGCTTTAGTTGCTCGTGCTGACTACAAAGCTAACAATGGTATAAATGTTGGAGCATCTATCTTTACAGGTGGAGCAGGACAAGAGACAGCAGCTTTAAGTTCTGTTGACACGACCATTGCTGAAGTACATGCTGGATATAACCTAAATAAAATTCATGTTAATGCACTCTATGCACAAAGTAAAGTAGATAATGCTTCAGCAGTAGCAACTGTTAACGCTAAAGCTGCTTCAGGTAAAGGTTCTGGTTACTATGTAAACGCTGCTTACGATGTAACACCAAAATGGACACCGTTTGTTCAATATGAGCAATACAACCGTTTTGATGAGAAGTTTGATGCGACAGGTGCAGCAACAACAGCAGACGAAGACGTTACAAACACAACCATTGGAGTAAACTATAAACCAACACCAAATGTTGTACTTAAAGCCAACTATGTTATAAGAGACAATAAAGGTACGGACGATGATAGAATTGAATTAGGTACAGGATATGTATTTTAGAGTATAATCACTCACAATTCTAAAACAATAAAGTGCTATTTTTGTGGTACTTTATTTCTAAAAAGGTTAAACAAACATGATTCAAAAAATTACTGTTATTTTTTTTATTTTTATATCCACACTCTTTGCTAAAGATACTATTTCGATAGAAGACATTCTCAAGAATAACTATACTACTGAAATAAATGTTCAAAAAAAGAGTCTCATTCTAACAAAAGAAGAAAGTAAAATCATTCAAAAACAGGCTAAAGCTAAACTCTCTTCTAAAATTGTTCGTTACTATGAAGTTAAAAAAGAAAACAATACCATTGGTCATGCCATTCTTTTAAAAGAAAAGATTCGTACTAAATATGCTGCCATACTCTATATGGTTGACAATAACAATACCATGCTAGGCATAGAAATAGTATCATTTAAAGAACCCAGTGAATATAAGCCAAATGATAACTGGAAAAAGATATTTGTAGGTAAAACAGCTGAAGACACCCTTGTAGCTGGAGAAGACATAGCAACCATTTCTGGAGCAACCATGTCAGCACGTGCTATTTCAAATGCTGCTAGAGTTGCTTTAGCCATTGTAAAAGAAAAACTTTAGACACTCAGCATGCAATTTTTAGACAAAGCTAAAGAACTCGACAAAAACCCCCTACTAAAAAAACTTATACTTTTTTTAGTAATCACCTTACTACTCTATTTGGGTTTAGATATTGTACTTCATCATCAACAAATTGGTTTAACCTTTACAAGTGCTAGCAATACTATTTTAGGCAATGAAGAAGAGTTTTTAGATCCAATTTTATTTGATGTTCTTTTAGAGCATGTTCATGCCAATATTCTCTCTAGTATGATTACCCTACTCCTTTTAACAACCATCTATATTCGACTCAAAGCTGAAAGTAAACAACGACTTATACATCTCTCATTTTCCACAGCTATTTTAAGTCAAGTTATTCTTTTACTGACAACAACACTTCCTCTACTTATTAATATTTGGATTGTAGTTTTTTTATTATGGCACCTAAGCGCTTTTATACTCGGATTCATAATCATAGGTAAGCTTCTAAAATGAAAGATATCTACGCTGTAGTCATTCGATATTTTCTACTAATGTTTTTAATGTTATTAATTACTGGAGTTTGGTTACTTCTTTTACATAGCTCTTTAACATTAGAAAGCTTTACAAACTATTATGTACAAAAAACTATTTTTGGTCTTTTAGAAGTTGTAACACCTCATCTATTTGCAATGGGAACAGCTGTTTTTATATTAACACATTTTTTATCATTAAATAAAAAAAACAGTTCTTATGAAAACAAACTTACTTTAACACTTTTTAGCTCAATGCTTCTATCCAATTTAAGTGTTTTCTTTATTAGTGAACAAAGTACTTGGATAATATGGATTAAGTTAATCTCTACTTTACTATTTTTAATTCTTTCATTACTGACTATCTATAAAGTATTCTTTAGAACTTATAGTGTTAAGTAAAATAATAGTTAATCTATGTCATAATTTTATATTGATAATTACTATCATTAATAAAACTAATAAGGAAAAATTATGGCAGATTACATTATTACCAAAGAGTCTAAAGAGATATTACGAGATTTATCCATGCAGAAGAATGAGAATTTATTATGTCCTATTTTAAGAGTTTTACAAATGAGACACAGTGACTTAGATGTACAACAAGCCACAAGAGTTATAAAAACTGTTTTAGCTAATTAAGCACTAGTTAGTCAATAAGACTAACTATTTTCTTTCTCAATGGCTTCCCTACAGGAAATACAGTAATCAGCAAAAACTTTTACTTTTAACCTTTCAATATTAATCTCTTCTTCACATGCCTCACATATACCATAAGTATCATTTTCTATTCTCTTAAGACTTCGCTCTATGGCTTCTAGTTTTTCAGATTGTTTAAGTAGTATGGAATTACCAATAGTTTGTCTTCTTTGCATGGTCGCATGATCACCTTCATCTTTAGGTTCATTGTCTCTCAAACTGTTCATTTCAAATGACGTACTATCTAAGTTACTTTCAATTTGTTTTTTCATCTCTTCTAATTCATTCTTGAAATAAGCTAATTCATCTTCAGTTAACATGATTTTACTCCTTAATTTACAACATTTTTTGTTATATTTTATTTTATCATATTAACATTAATTTATTACATATATTTTATAAAAAATATGTAATATTATAATCTTATATTAATGTAATAGTTTAGAAAATCTAAACAACTAAGTTTTTACCATCCATTTGATATAATTTCATAGAAAAATGCAAAGAGGATTTATGCAACATCTTGTTGATACCAATGACTTTAATGACACTCAATTAACCCAAATTATGCATGATGCAAAAGCATTTAAAAGAAAAATGCCTTCTAAACTACTAGAAGACAAATTACTTATTACCCTATTTTTTGAAAGTTCTACTCGAACACGTAGTTCATTTGAAGTTGCAGCTAAAAGATTAGGTGTTTCAGTAGTACATCTTGATCCGTCTAAGAGTTCAACCAACAAAGGTGAAAGCCTTGAAGATACTTTCGAGAATTTAGCAGCAATGGAACCTGATGGTGTTATTATTAGACATGAGTTTAACAACACTCCTAAAAAACTTGCTAATAAATCCTTAACACCTATCATTAACGCTGGAGCTGGAAACAATGCACATCCTACTCAAGCACTTCTTGACTGTTTTACCATTATGGAACACTTTAATGTAACTAGCCCTCATGAACTTAAAGGAAAAACACTTGCCATTGTTGGAGACATTGTAAGTTCTCGGGTTGCTTCATCAGGTATTCGTCTTTTTACACGTTTAGGACTAAATGTTGTACTCGTTGCACCAAAACCCTTTATGCCAGACAATGACCTACCCCAATATGAACACCTTTCAGAAACTATTGATAATGTTGATATTATTATGAGTCTGCGCGCACAGTTAGAGAGACATAAGGCTCCTATCTTTGAAGATTACGATGAATATGCAAACGAGTACTGTATTACTAAAGAGAGAATGGGTCAACGAGACATTCTACTTCTTCACCCTGGTCCCGTTATGCGAAACATTGATATTTCAGATGAAATGCTGAAAGATAAACGATCAAAAGTCTTAGAACAAGTAAAAAATGGTGTCTATGTCAGAATGGCTATTTTAAAGCTTATTTTAGAAGACTAATGCAAAAAATCAACGAATTGGGTTCACAAAATGAACCTTTTCTATTTATACTCTCCTATGATTTAAAAGAACAATTCGTACAACCTCTCAGTGAACTTGATACTGATGTTTTATTTAAGATTGCTAATCAGCGTAACTATCCTAAAACACCCTTAGCAAAAAACTATTCTTTTAAAAAATCTCCTCTGGCGTTTCAAAATTATAAAATAGCCTTAGAAAAAGTCTTAGATGAGATACGTTCTGGCAATACTTATTTGCTTAACCTTACTTTTAAAACAGAAATAGAAACTAACCTAAGTCTCAAAGAAGTTTTTACTTATGCTAAAGCAAAATACAAGCTATATTTTAAAGATGAATTCATATGTTTTTCTCCTGAAAAGTTTATCGAAATTATCGATGATGAAATCTCTACTTATCCAATGAAAGGAACCATTGAAGCATCTTTACCCCAAGCAAAAGAAAAAATACTTGCTGACGAAAAAGAAATGGCTGAACATGTTATGATAGTTGACTTAATGAGAAATGACCTAAGTATGGTAGGAACAAATGTTCAAGTAGACAAGTTTCGTTATGTTGAAAAAATCCAAGCTGGAGAAAAAGAATTACTACAAGTCAGTTCCAAAATCACAGCTAGTCTTCCTAAGGATTGGTCCAATACTTTAGGTGACCTACTTTCTACACTTTTACCTGCTGGTTCTATTACAGGCGCACCCAAAAAAAGTACCGTTAATATTATTGATAATATTGAAAACTATCAGCGTGGTTTTTACACAGGTGTTTTTGGAATATTTGATGGTAAGAATTTATACTCTGCTGTAATGATACGTTTTATTGAAAAAGAAAATAATAAGCTTTTTTATAAAAGTGGAGGAGGCATCACCATAGATAGCAATGCCAAAAGTGAATATGAAGAGTTGATAGATAAAATCTATCTTCCTCTATAATAATTTAGCCAATTAGTAAGTACTAACAACAAAACCACCAACTCTAGTAGCATGTGCTTTAGCTGTTGATCTATTTGCAAAACCTGTTAAAATAACTTTATAGTATTGACCAATTTTTCTTACAACAGCAGGATATTGACCACTATTGCTATTCGCAACAGCTTGAGCTTTTGCTTGAGAACCAAATGCACCAATCTGTACACCTATACCAGAGTTTCCAGTTGTAGCTACACCACCATATGGTTGGTTAATAGTATAAACATCAGATGTATTATAGTTAGGTTGAACAGGAGGCGTATACCCACCACTTGTAGCACCTTGAACAATAAAAGCACCAGGGAAACGACTTTCCTTTAATCTGTTTGCTTCGGCAATTGATGGAATACCTGTTACAATAACCTTATTCATTGCACCTTGTTGAACATATGCTGAAAGACCAGGTGCTAAAGAGAGTCTATTTTTATAATCTTCTGCAGTACGATAATCTTTTAAAGCAGCAATCTGTAAATGAATCCCACCAGTTTGTCCAGCTGGAGCAGGTGTTGTTACAGGATAATCACTAAGTACTGGTTGACTTGCATAAGGGTCATTGTATACTGTACCCGTTCCACCATTTGCATAAGGATCAGGATAGGTCGTTCCTCCTACTTCTTGTCCCATATTTGTTGGGGTAGTAATCACTGTACCATCTGGTTGAACAACTTCTTCATACACTGCAGAACCTGAAGGGTTATAAACAATTGGTTGTCCATTCTCATAAACAGCTGGCTGTGGCTGCCCTACATCTGTATATACTGGTTGAGTCTCTTGAACAGGTTTAACACACCCAGTTGCTAACAATGCAACGATCGATGTTGCTAGTAAAATATTGAATTTTTTCATGAATTCCCTTTATTAAAATTTTCTAATTATAACAACCTATTAATATTATGAGTATTAATATATGTCTTTATTTAAAAATTTTTGTTATTTTTTATTTTCTGATTCCAACTTAATCAATGTTCTATCTTTTCTACTTGATGTAGAAAAGCGTAATAAGTCATCAACTGCTTGAACATAAGTAGGTAAATTTTCAAAAGTTAGTGCAAGTAGTTTTGACGTAACCATCGCATCAGAAAATGCTCTATGTTGTGTATGATTTCCTAATTCCAAAGTTTCACTCAAATAGGCTAAACCGTAACGTTCACTCTCTATGGTTCTTCTGGCTAATTCAATGGAACATAGTCTTTGATTTCCAATACTTCCTAAACCAAAACGATCAAAAGAATGATTTAAAAAGCCGTAATCAAAATTTACATTATGCGCTACAAAGATTGCATCTTCCATAAAAGTGCGTAAGTTTGTCAGAACTTCTAATTGCGTTGGTGCTTCTATTAGGTCTTCAGGTAATATACCTGTGATTTTTGAAATATATTCAGGTAAAAAAGTACAAGCCACAAAACTTTCAAAACGGTCAAGAATCTTACCATTTTGTATCATAACAGCACCCACCTCAATAACTTGTGCTGTTTCTGGTTTAGAACCATTGGTTTCAATGTCAATTACACAATACTTTTGTTCACTATAAGGAGTAAAAAAAGTTTCTAAACGATAACGACCATCATCTTCTACAATAGGATAACCTGCAGCTTGAAGTAAAATAAACAAAGTATCAAAATCTTCAAAAAAAGTACTATTCTTCTGAACTATTCTCTCATATGCAGGTACTGATAAATAACCCTCATTTCTTCTAAATGCAGAGGTTAACTCTTCATAAACTTTTCGCATTCTGTATAAACTTTGTTACCTTTTCATAATCTTTCTTACCTTTTATACGCTCAACACCTGAACTTACATCTACTCCATAAAAATTGTACTTTTTTAGTTCATGTAAGTTATCTGCCGTTAATCCACCAGCTAAGATGATTTTAGAACAATCCATACCTTTAAACCACTCAAGGTTCAGTCGCTTACCCGATCCACCATACTCTTCACAATAGACATCTACCAAACGATATCTATCTTTGTACTGTAAGATATCTTTAGCTTCTTTAGCACGAATAACAGGCATTGCTTTAGAACCAATCATATTCAATGCTTCTTCATCTACATCAAAATGAATTTGACATAAAGTCAAATCACAATAGCTTGAAATAGTGTCAATAGTATCAATTCCTTCATTAACAAAAAGTCCTACTCTCCCAATAAAAGGAGGAATCTTTTCGATAATTCTTTTCGCATCAGCTGGTTTAATATAGCGTGGTGACTCTCTATAAAAAACAAATCCTAATGCATCTGCACCAGCTTCAATAGCTTGCATTGCATCCAGCATATTGGTAATTCCACATATTTTAACTCTCATTATAATACTCCCTCAAGTAGAGAAGATTATACCTTTAAAGAATCAATAGCGTGCTTATAACCCTCTTTATTTCCAAAAACATAAGAGCCAGCGACTACTACATTCACACCAGCTTCTTTTAAAACTTCTATGTTTTTGTCACCTACCCCACCATCAACTTCTATAAGACAAGCAGGATTATATTTTTCAATCAGCGCTTTCAAGCGTTTAACTTTTTCCAAAACAGAAGGTATAAACTTTTGCCCACCAAAACCAGGATTTACGGACATCAAAAGAACCATATCTACATCAGCCAATAAAAATTCAACACTTTCTGGTGGCGTATGAGGATTTAAAGTAATCGCAGGGCGAATCCCTAAAGAACGAATTTTTTGAACCAATCTATGGGGATGTTTCTCCTCTTCAATATGAAAAGAGATAAACTCTGGTTTTAAAGGAGCAAACAAATCAACAAAAAAGTTATTATTTTCTACCATTAAATGTATATCAAGAGGTTTTGTAGCAGCTTTTGCCACTGCTGATACTACAACTGGCCCGATGGTAAGATTTGGTACAAAATGTCCATCCATTACATCTACATGTACAAGGTCACACCCTGCCTCACAAATTGCTTCTACATCACGTGCTAAATTCCCAAAATCAGCTGAGAGAATACTTGGAGCTACTAACATTTACTATCCTAATTCTATTTTTTATAATTATAACAGAAGAACTACTGTTCTATTATTTCGTCTATAAACTTTTCTAATTTTTTAATTCT
>CACVAR010000072.1 GCA_902727905.1 uncultured Sulfurovum sp.
GCTATGCACATAAGTATAATCGAAGGGACTTAAAAAATATTAAACCCAAAAACTACTTTCCTTATAAAAATAAAGTTAGGCTTATTAAACTAGAAAAAGAAAAGTATGATGAACTTTGGTATGGAGCGCATAATTTTTATGTTATTACACGTTATAACCATAGTGATTACTATGCTATGGCAGTTCATCTTCTAGCAAAAAGAATTAAGAAGTCCTATCTGGCTAAATATAACTCTAAACAAGAGAAGAGGTTATACTTAGCACAAAACTAGGCTATAACATTCCCTTAAACTCAGTAAAGATATAAGCCGATTCATGAGGCCCAGGACTTGCTTCTGGGTGGTGTTGTACTGACATGCTTGGAGAGTCATTGTACTTTAGGCCCTCAATAGTATTGTCAAACAAGTTCATGTGCGTAACCGAAGCTACTTCCACAATGTTATCTGGTACATTGTAATTATGGTTCTGTGCTGTTACTTCTACCGTCTTACCCTCTTGGTTCATTACCGGGTGGTTTCCACCATGGTGACCAAATTTTAACTTGTAAGTGTCATAACCATGGGCAATAGAAAGTAGTTGATGACCCAAACAAATTCCAAAGAGTGGAATCTTTTGTTCAATTAACGCTTGAATTTTCTCTTGCTCATCTTTTAAAATAAGAGGATCACCTGGTCCATTTGATAAAAAGACACCATCTATCTCTTTAGCTTGATACTTTTCAATAATTACCGAAGCTTCAATGCTATTTGGAACCACTTCTACTTCCATACCAGCATGGGTTAACTCATTTAAAATATTTCGTTTAACCCCAAAGTCTAAAGCAATAATCTTTTTAGAAGTGTTTGGCTTCTCATACTCAAACTTCGTTTCAGAGTAACGACCTTGATCATGAACATAAGCCTCTTTCGTACTTACTTGCTCAATGTAATTTACTTCTTCAATTCTAGGAGCAGCATCTAGCAACTTTTTAAGTTCAGCTACCTCATGTACTTCCGTAGAAGCAATCATTTCCATTGAACCTTCGCTTCTTAGCATCTTCGTAATAAAACGTGTATCAACATCCGTAATACCTAAAATACCATTCTTTTTTAAAAGCGCGTCAAGCGTCTCTTCACATCTAAAGTTAGAAGGTCTGTCTTGGTAAGAACGTACAATAATCCCTTTACAATACGCTCCTTTACTCTCCATGTCTTCTGCATTACATCCAACATTACCAATCTCTGGTGTGGTAAAAGTTACAAACTGTCCAGCATAAGATGGATCAGTTACAATTTCTTGATAACCTGTCATTGAAGTGTTAAAAACAACTTCCCCTACAGATGTTCCTTCTGCTCCAAAACTTTTTGCTTCAAGTATTGTCCCATTTTCAAAATAGATTGATACCTTAGCCATTATAGCATTCCCCTTTTTCTTAACTCTTCTTCATACAGACGTTCATAAACCAATTCATATTCAACAGAGCCAGGAACATACTCTTTTTCCATTTTTTGAATTTTTTCGTAAACCGTGTCATCCATTTTATCGTACGCATCTGCAAAAGCTTTAAATGCTTTAAAAATTACATTACGAATTTGATTGTCATTTACTT
>CACVAR010000073.1 GCA_902727905.1 uncultured Sulfurovum sp.
TTCCATGAAGCAGCGTTTAAATTAGAAAAGGTGTTTGAACGTTTGGGGATTGAGAAGAAAGATAAAAGTTTGTTTGGTGGGATGTTTGGCTAACTAGGAAATGCTCTTTTTCTCTGTTCATAAGAGAAAAAGAGTTTTGTATTACTTTTTACTTGCCCGAACATCTGCCACAGCTTTAACAGCAGCAGGTAAGAAGGCTTCGCTTAGAGCAGGGTGAATGTAGATCATCTCTTTTAGGTGTCGTATGTCGTTGTCTAAGTGCATGATGCTTAGGACTTGGTGCATCATGGTAGAACTCTCTGGACCGATGAGGTGACAGCCTAAGATTTCATAAGTGTTTGGGTCGATTAAAAACTTGGTTCTTGGGTACTTAACACGTAATGACTGCGCTTTGGCACTGGCTAACCAAGAACGTGAACTGGCTACATACTCTATGCCAAGTTCTTGGGCTTTTTGTTCCGTTAAACCTACACTGGCTACTTCTGGGTGGGTGAAAACAGCGTGTGGCATGTATTTGAACTTATGAGTCTCTTTATTGTCTTTGAGTAGTACTTTGGCTAAGTGATTTACTTCGGCAGCAGCAGCATGTTGGAGCATGTGTTCTCCTGATGCATCACCCACGACATAAACACCTTTTACTGATGTTTCAAAAGAATCATCTCTTGATATAAAACCTCTTTGATTCACTTTAATGTCTGTGTTTTCTAGTTTTAGTATGTCAGTGTTTGGGTCACGTCCTGTTGCGTAAAGTAGGGCTTCACTTTGGTGTTCTTTTGTTGAACCATCTTTATTGATGAGGGTCATATGGAACATGTTGTCTTTGTGTTCTACTTCTTGGATGCTTGTGTCAAATTCTATGTCGATGTTTTTTGTAAACTCCTCTTTAAATATGGCTGCAATGTCTTTGTCTTCATTACCTAAGATTCTTTGGCTTCGTACGAGGAGTTTAGACTCTATGCCCACAGCATCAAAAAAGTTGACCAATTCACAAGCGATGAAACCTGAACCCACAACAGTAATGGATTTTGGGACAGCACCTTCTAATGGGAAGATGTCATCACTTGTCCATGCTTGTTCATGTTCAGGTGTTTTGGGTCTTGTTCCTGTGGCAATGACTATTTTAGGAGCTGTTAGTTCTTCTCCATTAACTGTGACGACATAGTTAGAAAGAAAGGATGCTTCACCTTCAAAGGTTGTTACATTTTCGTTAAATTTACTTCGGTAAGCTGGGTCAACAGAGTAGATGTGTTTGTTCGTTTCTTCAAATATTTTTTCTACATTAATGCTGTTGATTTGGGCATCTATGAAATGACGTGATGCTTCTTTGATGCTTCTTGCAACATGGGCATAACCTATAAGAAGTTTAGAGGGTACACAACCTCTGTTTGGACAGGTTCCACCAAAGCTTGATTTTTCGATGATGGCTACTTTTTTGCCAGCTTTGCCAGCAGTTTTAGCCAAGTTACTTGCACGTCCAGCACCAATAATAATAATGTCAAATGTTTTCATAATACTCCTTACTCTTAAGTCTATAAACTTTTTAGAACTATAACATATAAGTGATATGAGCTAAAGTGACAGATATC
>CACVAR010000074.1 GCA_902727905.1 uncultured Sulfurovum sp.
GATGCCTTTGTGTTAGGACTTACAGCAACCCCAGCTGATGAAGTACACAGAAACACCTATAACTTTTTTAATGCTTCAGAGGGTGAACCAACAGACTCTTATGGATTACGCCAAGCCATAGACGACACTAACCTAGTTAACTTTGAACCTTATGAGATAGACTTAGGCATTGTCAAGCGTGGTATAAAGTATGCAGAACTAAGTGAAGATGAGAAAGAGCATTATGAAGAGACCTTTGACGAAGAGGAAGAAGAGATAAGCTCAAGCGAAATAAATAAACGTGTACTCAACAAAGAGACCAATGACAAAGTACTACAGTACCTACATCAACATGGCTTTAAGATAGAAGAGGGAAACAAGATAGGTAAAAGTATTATCTTTGCTAAGAACAAAAAACATGCTGAGTACATTAAAGAGAGGTTTGACTTACTCTATCCGAGTCGTGCAAAAGAGGCTCAGATTATTCATTCTGATATAGCTCATGTGGATGACTTGTTAGATAATTTTAAAAAACCAAAAGAAAATCCACAAATTGCCATAAGTGTAGACATGCTTGACACAGGAATAGATGTACCTGAATTGCTGAACCTCGTTTTCTTTAAACCGATAAAGTCTAAAATCAAGTTTTGGCAAATGATAGGAAGAGGAACACGGCTTTGTCCTAACCTCTTTGGAGAGGGAAAACACAAAGAGAAGTTTAAAGTTTTTGATTTCTGTGCAAACTTTAGCTATTTTGAGATTCATGCCGATGGCTTACCTTCACAGCGTACAGTTTCACTTAAAGAACGACTCTTTTTAAAACGTGTCAAAATGTTAACGACCATGCCAAAGGGAAGTACAAAAGAAGCCATAAGAAATGTAATTGTTTCACAGTTAGATGCCTTGGATACTTCAGCTTATACTCTTAAAAAACATAAACACCTTGTTGAAGAGTTAAGAGCTATCAATTTGGACTACATTAATGATGAGGTATTAGCCAAGCTTAAAATTGTTTCAGAGTACATTGAAGATGAGACTCATGTAGAAAAACAACGTTTTGAGATGCTAACACTCAATGCCCAAGAAGCATTGGTCAAAGGTGAGCAGAGTCAAAAGCATACAGATGAGATAAAAGAACGCTGTTTTGTTTTAAAGTCTAAATCCCACAACATTAAAGCCATACAAGAGCAAGAAGCAAAGATAGATGCTGTACTCGAAGGCCGTAATGAGCTAGAGAGTATAGAGGAGTTAGAGACTTTAAAAAATGACATTTCCCATTTAGCCAATTTGTCTTTACTTAAAAGAGTAGATCCTGTTAAGAGTGACTTTAGAGACAAAGTAGAAGGTGTGCGTATTTTAAAAAGTGAAGATTTCATTAAAAAAGCAGACATAGAGACAGAAGTTCAAAAAGTATTTGCCAACTACATAGAAAGGCTCTCTGAACTGGATGATTTAAAAAATACTCAACTCATTAGTGACAAAGAGATAAGTGACATAAAACATCAAGTTTTTGATTATGAAAAGATAGTTGAAGATAGACTAGAAAACAGTGATGATTTTGCTACTTTAATGCAAGAGGTTATGAACAGTTCAAGTA
>CACVAR010000075.1 GCA_902727905.1 uncultured Sulfurovum sp.
CGCAACTTATGGAGTTTAGAGCTGACCCTAAAGCTAAAATAACACGACCAAGACAGTTGTATTTGGGCTCATAGAGTATGCTATACTTACTTTTTAAAAGGAGTAGGTATGCAGCATATAAATATCATAGGAATAGGAAAAGCCTTACCCTCAAATGAAGTTACAGCGAGTATGATAGATAAGCAATGTAATTTAGCAGAGGGAACAACACTCCGTATTACAGGTTTAGAGAAACGCTACTTTCTAAAAGATGAATCGGCTTCAACTCTTATGTTAAAAGCCATTTATCAAGCCTTAGACAATGCAAAGTTAAAGGTAGATGACATAGACTGCATCATCGCTGCTTCAGCTACCATGCAACAAGCCATTCCTTATAATGGAGCTGGAGTTCATCGACTCTTAAAACCTAAAAGAAACATACCCTCATTTGATATTAATATGACTTGTCTGAGTGCATTACGTGCCTTTGACATCGCTTCAAATCTTTTAGAGACTTATCCGACCATCTTAATTGTCTCCTGTGATATTGCTTCTATTGGTTTAGATTGGTCAGACATTCGCACAGCAGGAATCTTTGGTGATGGAGCTGCTGCGATGATAGTTCAAAAAAGCACACAAGGTGGCATAGTCGTTTCAAACTTTGAGACGCATTCAGAGGGGTTTGAGTACTGTCAAATAGAAGGTGGAGGCTCTAAAAACCCTCCAAGTGCTTACCATGGAGATTACAATGATCTTGCCATGTTTAGAATGGATGGAAAAAAACTCTTTAAACTCAGTGCTAAAATCTTACCAGACTTCATCCATAATACCCTAAAAACCAAGGGTTTAACCCTTAACGACATAGACTACATAGTCCCTCACCAAGCCAGTCAAGCATCGCTTAATCATATGGTACGTATGTTGAAAATAGAGAAAAGAAAACTCATAGATATTTTTCATAACCACGGAAACCAAGTAGCGACCTCCATACCTACAGCCTTACACGAACTTTTTATGACCAAAGATTTAACATCAGGTCAGAGAGTGATGTTGGTAGGGACTTCTGCTGGGGTTGGCTTGGGGTTGGTGGTTTGGGAAGTTCCGTAATAAATACCTTTATAGGGTTATAAATTTTAACCTTATAAGGGTATAATTTATAAAAAAGGATTTCCTATGGTGGAAAGAAGCATAAGACCCATACTTGAAACAGCATTAGAAATTTCACCGATTGTTTTGCTTAGTGGAGCAAGACAGGTTGGTAAATCAACACTTTCCTTTAAACTATTTACAAATTATGCCATTTTGGATGACGTTGATTTACGTTTAACAGCCATTGAAAATCCAAAAGGTTTTTTAAAACGTTTGGAGAAACCAGTTTGTATTGATGAGATTCAAAAAGCTCCTAATCTACTTGAAGCAATTAAACTGGATGTTGACAAAGAGAGGGTAAATGGAAGTTATCTGTTGACAGGTTCGGCAAATCTATTAGATATGAAAAAAACAAAAGATACTTTGGCTGGTCGCATTATAGAGCTTTCACTTTTTCCTTTAAGTGCGAAAGAAAAGAATGGAAAACCTCATGAAAATGTTGTTGATAGCTTATTTGAAAAAGATTTTTCTTTGTCAAAGGTTGATACAGACTTTATTGAAGAAAGTATCATTTTAGGTGGTTACCCTGAACTTCTAAAGCTTGATACTGAATTAAAAAGAAGACTATGGTTTAGCTCTTACATATCAACCTACATAGAACGCGATGCTAGAGAGTTGGGAGAGATTCGAGAGATAAATAACTTCTTTAAATTTTTCAATGTTATCGCTCCTAGAACAGCAAGCTTATTAAATAAGGCAAAAATCGCGAAAACAGTTGCGTTAAAAGATGCAGTAGTTGATAACTTTTTAACCATATTGACACAGCTTTACCAAGTAGAATTACTTCGACCCTATTCTGAAAATATAGGAAAACAGTTTGTAAAGTCTCCTAAGCTACATATGTTAGACACAGGAATAGTTTGTCATTTGCTAAGGGTTAAAAATAGCAAAGCGTTAGAAGAGTCTAACTATAAGGGGCAAATCTATGAAACATTTGTTTTTTCTGAACTTAAAAAGCATATCTCTTTTGCTGTTGATAATACGGAAATATACCATTATCATACCAGTGATAAAAAAGAGATAGATTTTATTTTAAGTAGAGGAGATGATTTATTAGCCATAGAAGTAAAAGCATCTCACTCTGCTGATAAGGGAGACTTTAAACATATTTTTGATTTTCAGAAGTCTAGTAAAAAGAATGTGATTGGTATTGTATTTTACATGGGTGAACATGTTATTGAAGTGGATGAACAGAACTTTGCTTTGCCTTTTGGGATGTTTTTTTAGATGAAAGAGAACCATGAACTTGATTTACTTTTAAGTAAAAAGTTATTTAAAAAAACTATAATATAGGTATTAAAAACTAAATAGTAGGTTATATAACCTATTAAAAAAGGAACTATCTTGTTAGAAGAATTATTTGGTTCTAAAAACCGTGAACGTGTTTTACAATTTATCCTTGCAAACAATGAAGGCTATGCTAAAGAGATTGCAGATTTTTATGATAGTAGTATAGACCCCATACAGAAGCAGTTGGAAAGGCTAGAGTTAGGTTCTATTTTAGTGAGTCAAAAAGTAGGTCGTACACGGCTCTTTATGTTTAATCCTCGTTATGCTTTTAAAAAAGAGTTAGAGGCACTTTTATTAAAGGCTAGAGAATATTATGCTCCTGATGAGATTGAGAGGTTGACCAAACAGAGAAAAAAACCTAGAGGTACGGGGAAACCGTTGTGAAAAAATTGAGGTTTTTAAATATAGAGTAAAGATTCAAAAGAGAAATAGTGGGCTATACTTATTGATATGTTGACGAGTATAATAATTCCTACTACAGGAAGTAAGACATAGCTTGTTTGATGGTACTATGTTTCCATCTAATTTAAATAGTTATATGTTCTATTTGAATGTATAAAATATTTATACAAATCATAAACAAAATGAAAAGAAGATAAAATACAAAATACAATTTTAAAGAGTAAAAATGACTTGTAATATACAAATAAAAAATAATAAAATTTATGCACCATTAAAAGATAAATGGCTTGTCTTAAAACCAGAAGAAGAAGTACGACAAAAATATATTTGTAGATTGGTTGAGAGCTATGGTTATGATTTAAACCTTATGACTCAAGAGTTACAAGTTAGTAATTCTTCAAGAGGTCAAGGTCGTGCTATGGCAGACATAGCTATATGGAAATCTGAAAAAGAAAAACTCGAAGAAGATAGCCCTATTATAATTATTGAGTGTAAAGCTGAATACTTAACTATTAGAGAAGAAGATTATTTTCAAGGTTTAAACTATGCTTCTTGGGCAGGAGCTGATTTTTTTGTAACAACAAACCTTAAAGAGACAAAAATATTTCAAGTAGTGAAAGGTAAAACACCTAATAGACTTAAAGAAATCATTGACATTCCAAGTTTTTCTATTGTAAACAATGATAAAAAGATAGAGGAACTTTTAAAACAGACTAAATCTTTTACTAGAGATGAGTTTTCTAAACTACTTACTAAATGCCATAATATCATACGAAACAATGATAGACTCTCTCCCGAAGCTGCGTTTGATGAGATAAGTAAAATACTATTTATAAAAATAAGATATGAAAGAAGCAATGATAAAACGCAGCTTTTTTCACTTGATGAGTTTAAAAAAGATAGAGAAAGCTATGAAAAATATAAACCTAAAGATGGATTAGAATTTTATCAATTTTTATTTGAACAGACAAAAGAAGAGTTTAAAGATGATGACCTATTTAATGAACATGAAAAAATGCGAATTAAACAGGGTAGCTTTGAAGCTATTGTAAAGGAGCTTGAAAAGTATAATCTTTCAATTACCTCTGATGATGTTAAAGGTATAGCTTTTGAACAGTTTTTAGGAAAAACTTTTAGAGGAGAATTAGGACAATTTTTTACTCCTCGTACAGTTGTAGATTTTATGAATGATATTTTAGATCCAAAAGAGGGAGAGGTTATCTGTGATCCTTGTTGTGGTAGTGGTGGATTTTTAATTAAATCATTTGAATATGTGCGAAGTCAAATAGAAGAAGATGTACATCAAGAAAAAAAGAAAATAAAACAAAACTTTTATGATGAAAGTTATGAAAAAGTAAACGATAAAGAAAAAGCGAAAATATATGAAAGAGTCAATCAGCTTTTTGCAAAATTAAACAATGAATTAAATAAAGATATAGAAAATAGTAGGCTAAGAAGTTTATCATATGATTGTATCTTTGGCACAGATGCAAATCCTAGAATGAGTAGAACTGCAAAAATGAATATGATAATGCATGGAGATGGACATGGAGGAGTACATCATAATGATGGGCTTCTCAATATAAATGGTATCTTTGAAAATCGTTTTGATGTGATACTTACCAATCCACCCTTTGGCTCTCGTATCGAAAAATCTCTTAAAATTACAGAAGAGGATAAGCTTACAGATAAAACAAGAATAAGTAAATATCAAAAACGCTATGGAAAAGAGATATATAACCAAGCTCAAAGCCAAGTAAATGACAATATAAATAAATCATTATTAAGCCTTTATGATACTGGAAAGATGAGTACACTAACAGAAGTTCTTTTTATAGAGAGATGTTTAAAACTCTTAAAAGCTGGTGGGAGAATGGGTATAGTTTTACCCGAGGGGGTATTAAATAACTCAAATCTTCAAAAAGTGAGAGACTATGTAGAGAGTAAAGCCAAGATTATTTTAATCACCTCTATTCCTCAAGATGTATTTATAGCCTCTGGAGCTACTGTAAAGCCCAGTTTATTGTTTTTTAAAAAGTTTACAGAAAAAGAAGCTAAAGAGTATGACGATACAAATAACAAAGCAACTAAACTAATTGAAGATAAATATAAAAAACAATTAGAAGATATGGCAAAACAACTATCGAAAAAAGGTAAAGAGGCTTTAAAGGCTGATGAGAAGAAAAAACTTAGAAAAGATAAAAAAGAGTTAGAGAAAAAAATTGAAGTAGAGATAAAAACCGAAATAAAAGAAAAGTTTAACTATGAGATACCAATAGCAGAAGTGCAAAAAGCAGGTATCAGCACAACAGGTGCAAAAATAGAAAATGAACTTGAACCACTGCAAGAAGAGTTTAAAGCCTATAGAGAAAAAAATAGACTTTGGGAGAGTAAAAAACTTAATATAAAGTATGAAGTAAGGAATAATGATATTGTTAGAATATTAGATGATAAAGAATTAATTTTATGAGTAAAAATATAAATACATTTTTAAAATATATATCTTTACATGAACTTGATTATTGGGATGTAAAAAGATATACAAACAATAATATATTAAAGTTTGATAATGCTATCTATTTAAAAAATATTTTAGTACATAAAAGAGAATCCATTTCAAAAGATTTAATAAAAAAAAATAAATGGAATATTATTTCAAAGATTAATTTTTCTGGTGAGTTGTTTTTAAGAAATTTTGATGAAATAGAAACTTACAAAGGTGCTTTATATAAAGTACCCAAAAATAGTATTATATACTCTAAAATAAATGTAAGACACGGTTGTATATATTATAATGCAGATGATAAAACACCATTTGCTGTAAGTTCAGAGTATCCTATATTTACATTTGACAATAAAAAAGTTAATGGTGAATATTTAAAATTAGTTTTAAGAAGTAATTCATTTAAAAAAATACTAGACACAAAAATATCTGGAATAAGTAAAGCTAGAGTAAAAGTAGATGAATTTTTAAATATTAAAATACCATTACCAATTTTAGAAAAACAAAATAAACTTTTAGAAAGATATAACGCAAAACTTGCATTAGCTCAAAATCAAGAAAAAGAAGTAAAAGAGATTGAAGATAGTATTGAGGATTTTTTTAATAGTGAAATCGGATTAGTTAAGAATGGAAATAAATCTAAAAGTAAAATATTATTAAAAACAATCAATTATACTGACACTGATAAATGGGGTGTTGATAAATTTAACTTAAATAATAATATTACTTATATTAAAAAAAATCCTCAAAAAACTATACAATCAATAGCTACTGTAAGTAGTGGGGGAACACCAAGTAGAAGTAATAAAGAATACTACACAGGTAAAATACCTTGGATAAAAACTGGTGAAGTAATAAATGATGTCATCATAGATACTGATGAGAAAATTACAGAGGAAGCCATAAAGAATAGTAGTGCCAAAATATATCCAAAAGATAGTTTGATAATAGCAATGTATGGTCAAGGTCTTACTAGAGGAAGAACAGCTAAATTAGGAGTTGATGCCTCAACAAATCAAGCTTGTGCAGTATTGTCAAATATTGATAATAAGTTAATTGATACAGATTATTTATGGTTTTACCTGATGAATGAATATCATAGGTTAAGAGAGTTAGCAAGTGGAAATAGTCAACCAAACTTAAATGCAGAAATGATAAAAAGTTACAAAGTCGTTATTCCTCCTTTTGATATTCAAGAAAAAATAGTTAACGAAATTATAAATAGAAAAGAAAAAATAAAACAATTGAAAAAAGAAGCAATTATGAATCGAGAAAGTGCAATAAAAGAATTTGAAGAGGAGATATTTACAGTATGAAAATAAAAGAACTATGGATAGAGGATTTTAGACTTCTACAAGATTTTAATATAACTTTTGATGAACAACTTATCGTTTTAATAGGTCAAAATGGCTCTGGAAAATCTACACTTTTAGAGTTTGTAGCTAAAGTATTTTATGATTTATATGAGCATTTTGTGTTGAGTAAGGGTCAAAAGCCAGAATTTGATTTTAAACTTAGATATGAGATTGAATATAGTGCAAATAAGTATGAAATATATATAACTGCTAATAATAAAACAAAAGAATATTATGAGATAAATATAAAACGAAATGACGAAAACTCTAAAAAATATTCAAGATTAGAAATAAATAAAGAGTTTGATAGTGGTTATAAAGATATGCTTCCTCAAAATGTAGTGATGTATTACTCTGGTATAACTGAAACTTTAGAAAATAAATTTAAAGTTTTTCAAGAAGAGTATTTTATAAAGCCATCTGTTAAAAATAGTCAAAAAATAGAGCAACCATTTTTTTATTTTTTACCTGAAAATTTTTCTACCATTCTTACTGCTTTACTTGCTTATCAATATCGAGTACCTGAAATATTAAAAGAGCAGTTTGCTATTGATGGGTTTGAAAAAATAATCATAACACTTAAAAAACCGTATTGGGCAAAAGATAGAATAGAAAATGCTTGGGGTGCTAGTGGGGATTTGTCAAGTTTTATTAATGCGATAGGTGATTATTCAAACTCTGAAATGACAAATACTAATATTATTTTTACAATACCTTCACAAAAAGAACTAATAAACATATGGGAGTTTTATGGTGAAGAAAAAAGTATTTTTGAATATCTTACAACTTTACAAGCAAATGATTTAATTGAAAATATAGAAATAATGATAAATAAAGATGATGAAGTCATATCTCATAATAATTTAAGTGAGGGAGAAAAACAACTACTTGTTATTTTGGGACTGAAAGAGTTATTGGCTACTGAAAATACACTGTTTTTGCTTGATGAACCTGATACATATTTACATCCTAAATGGCAAAGGGATTTTGTACAAGAATTATTAAACTTAGAAGATAATAATCAGTTTATTACAACAACTCATTCTCCTTTAATTTTAAGTTTTTTAAAAAAGAAATATTTACGAATTATTAAAGATGGTTCAATTGATGAAGAGATACATTATTCTTATGGTAGAGATATAAACTCTATTTTAATTGACTTAATGGGAGTTGCAAAAAGACCAAAAGAAGTAGAAGTAAAAATTACAGCACTTTTTAGTGATTTAGAAAATGAAAAGATTGAAGAGGCAAGAATAAAACTAGATGAACTTAAAGAGTATTTTGGAGAAGATGATAATTTAATCATTGAAGCACAAACTATTTTATCTTTTTTAAAAGATTAGATATGAAGTTTATAAAAAAAGGGAAACAACCATCAGCATTAATTCTTATTCACAAAGATAAAAAGAAAGTTTATAAAGATGTATCTGATAATAAACATCTTGCAAAACTAAAAAGATGCTAAAATTTTAGGATGAGAAAAGTAGATAAATTTGAAAAAGTAAGCGAAGAGAATTTCAAAAGATTAGTAGGGGTAAAGAGATCAACCTTTGAAAT
>CACVAR010000076.1 GCA_902727905.1 uncultured Sulfurovum sp.
AAAAGCAAACTCTATTTTGGTGAGTGTGCTAAGTTAAAAAGAGAAATAGAAAGTACTTCGGCAGCACTTTTAGATGAAAAAGGTTTTGAAGAGATTGTAACCCCAATTTTTTCTTATCATCAACATGTTTCATTTGAAGATGCAAAGACTTTGTTACAGTTACATGATGAACACAATGACATGGTAACGCTTAGAGCAGACTCTACAGCTGATGTTGTGCGAATTGTAACGAAAAGAATTGGACGGACTACGGACTCTAAAAAATGGTTTTACATTCAGCCAGCTGTTTCGTTTCCAACTGAAGAGCAGTATCAAGTTGGTGCAGAGATGTTTGATGGTACTTTTGATGAGGTTGTGAATGATGCAACGGCATTGGTAGAAAAGTTAGAGCTTGATGCTTTACTTCAAATATCAAACATGCGAATCCCAATGCTTCTCAATGAAAACTATGGAGTGGATTTAGAGTATCTCCATGACACAAAAATAGAGAAGATTTTAAATCTTGATTTACCGTGGATTGGTAAATTGGTAAGAATGCATACACTGGAAGACTTGAATGATTTAGAAGGCATTCCTGCTGACATTCAAACTGAGTTGTTACTTATGAAAGAGATGGCTGAAAAGATAGAGTGCAATGACTTAGTTTTAGCACCTCTTTACTATGCAAAGATGAGATACTATGGTTCACTCACATTTAGAATGTTCCATGAAAATGAGTTGTTGGTTCGTGGTGGACTGTACCAAATAGATGATGTTAATGCAGCAGGTTTTGCACTGTATACAGATGCCTGTATTAACCAAAAAATGAAAAATATAAAGGCGTAAGATAGTATGAGTTCTAAAGCAGATTTAATTGTAGGATTACAATGGGGTGATGAAGGTAAAGGTAAAATAGTAGATCACATGGCACAAACACATGATTATGTATGTCGTTTTGCTGGTGGACATAATGCTGGTCATACCATTGTAATTGGTGATAAAAAGTATGCCTTACATCTTATTCCTTCGGGTGTTTTAAACCCAAGTGCTAAAAACATTGTGGGTAATGGCGTTGTTTTATCGCCTGTAGACTTCATTAAAGAGATGGTTCAGTTTGACAATTTAGAAGGTAGACTGTTTATTTCAGATAAAGCACATATGTTATTGCCTTATCATGCACTCATTGACCAAGCTAGAGAGCGTTTAAAAGGTGATAAAGCCATTGGAACAACAGGTAAGGGAATTGGACCTGCTTATGGTGATAAGATTGCTCGTGTTGGACATAGAATGGGTGAGTTGCTTGACACAGAGAAACTTTCAACAAAAATTGTTGAGTTTTTTGCACAAAACAAAGCCATTTTTGATGTAATGGAAATAGAACAACCTGTTAAAGCAACATTGAAAACAGAGCTTGACGACTATGCAAAAGTGTTAGCACCTCATATTGTGGACACCACACAAATGATGTGGAAGATTTTGGATGAAGGTAAAAAAGTACTTTTAGAGGGTGCTCAAGGAACCATGTTGGACATTGACCATGGAACTTACCCTTATGTAACGTCTTCGACAACAGTTT
>CACVAR010000077.1 GCA_902727905.1 uncultured Sulfurovum sp.
ATATCTTCTTCTGTACAGTGATGGTTCTCAAGAAGAATATCCTCTAATCTCTTCATCTATTCCCAAACCGAGATATCAGCATTTTTATCTGTACCACCCTCTTTACCATCAGCCCCATAAGAGAGTAAGCTGTATTCATTGCCATCTTTTCCAGGAAATTTGTAGACATAAGGATTGTCCCAAGCATCATTTTTTAATTTTTTAACCAAATAAGGACCATTCCATTTTTTCAAACTTGATTGCTTTACAGATAGAATATCAAGCCCCTCATCTGTAGTAGGATAACGACCAAAATCTAAACGAAATGAGTCCAAGGCTGTAGATAAGTTTGCCAGCTGACTTTGTGTTGTTTTTCTCTGTGCATCATCTAATTTACCAAGAATATTTGGTGCAACTATTGAGGCTAAAAGTGCAATAATCATAATAACCACTAAAAGCTCAACTAATGTAAACCCATTTTTTCTTTTTTTCAATTTCTTTCCTTATTTTTTATACTAATGAGTAAGACTCACATTTTCTAATATTTATATAAGATTATAACAATTAAATTCTATGCAACGCCTAAAAGGCTCTCAACACTACAGCTGCTCCAACTGCAATCTGATATAATATTTGTGTCACAGAGGAAGTAATTAAAATATTTTTTGAATCTGTTTTTCCTAATACTAAAATAGAATCTCCTGCGCCAACATTTAACGTACTACTCGTAGAGAAAAAATCACCACTACTGTGTTGAATTACTCTTCCATTAGCTTTAATTAGCAAAATTTTATCCATATTGGCTCTTTCACCATAACCTCCACAATCTCTTATATAGTCATCAATACTATAAGCTTCCTTGTAAGAAAGTGCATTAGGTATATTAACTTCACCTTGAACAACAACAATATTAGAATATTTTGGAATAACAATTTTATCTCCTTCTTCAAGATAAATATTGTTTAAATTATCTTCATGAGAAATAATAACTTGACCTAAAGGATCAATTTTTCTAGCACGTTCTACAAACTTAATAATCATTTCAGATTCTTTATTTCGAATATTAGCTTCTTCTACAGTTGAAGAATCGGAAGTAAATGCCCTAGCTTCTAAGTCTTTTAACATTGTTTCAACTAATTGTTTCTGTGTTTTAGCTACAGACTTACGATAAAGTTTTACATTTTTAATATCAGATAGGGGAGTGAACTGTATATTGGACAGCACTTCATAAAGTGATGTCCCCTTCTTCATCATGACTTTTTTAGAACCTTTATGCTCTCCTTCTAAAAGAATTTCTAGATTATCAACATAGTAATTAGAAAAGAACTTTAGCTTCGTACCTCTTGAAACAAATAAACTGTTAGCTTGACTTAATGGATAATCTTTTGTAATTTCTTGGGTACCCACCCATTTAGTCAACATAAATTTATTAGCTGTCGACTTAGGCATAATAAAACGCATAACATCTCTAACTGTTGCTGTCTCTGTTAAAAGTTCAAAAGTATAAGGACGATTAACTTCCCCCTCAACTTCTATAAAGTTTTGAACTGGATTGATTAAAATAACATCCCCGTTTCTAAACTGGAACATATCTATTTTCCCATTAAGTAAAAACTGATAAAGATCAAGACGCTTAATAACTTGTTTATTTCTCAAAATCTCAATATGTCGGTAGGATCCCTGTCCTCGTACAATACCACCTGCTTTATCAATAAATTGTAAAATTGAGTCAGTCGAAAGCCCTTTATATAACCCTATTTTATTCACAGCACCCGATACAAAAACAGAAATAGGCTGATACTGTTTTAAATCAGCATAAACATAAACATTATTATTGAAAACTTTCTTTACTGCTGATACGATTACTTCTTTTAATTTATGATTTGAAAGTCCTAAAAGGTATACTTCACCTACTTTAGGAATAAAAATATTACCTTGTTTATCAACGGTATGCTCAGAAGCATACTCATAAGCACCCCATAATTTTACGGAAATAATGTCTCCAACATTTAAAATATAATTAGGGTTATATCGAAACTGTTGATTCTCTTTAAAGTTACCTTGAAAAATCTCTTCTCCAAAATAAGCTTTCTCTTTTAATGAAATTTGACTCTTATCTTTTATATTATCTTTCACCGTAATATCTACGGCAAAAAGAGAGCTTGTTACTAATAAGAAAAGTCCTATTAATTTAGTGTTAAACAACTGCATTCTAATCCTTGTGATCAAATATAATAATAGAAATCAAGTGAATAATTCCATAAATAAACATAAGTATCATTAAAATAGAAAAAGTATCTTTAAATTTCGCAGGGTAAGTATAACTATCAGCAACTGAAGCTTTACTAACAACTATTAAGTTTTTAGTATTTTGACTAACCAAAACCTTTGTCTCCTCTAACTTTACTAATGTTTGAATATAGAGCTGTTTATTAAACTCTAATTTACTTTTTAATAATGTAAAGTCTGACATATTAACATTAAGTTTTTGATTACCCTCTTTACCTGTAATTTTTGATTTTGTCTCTTTAATACTTTTCTCTATAAAATAAATATTACCTTTAAGTAATTTCATTTCTGCATTATTAGCATTTAAATACTGAGATTTACTATTATATTCCACTTCTTTTTTAATCAAGTCACTCTCTAAGGCAGCAAGAATTTTATTTTTAACATTAATATCTACTTTCGGATCAATTGTACTTGTTTGATTTTGATACTTAAGTAAGTTCTCTAAAGAAGATATAAAAAGTTGATGTTTTTTTTGCTCCTGTTTTTTCAAAAAATCAAGTACAACTTCTGCATTCTTATTTTCAAATAAATTTAATATTTTTGAAGATTGAGTAATAATACTTTCAACAATTTCTTTTGCTACCTTTGCATTTGCATGTGCAAAACCTAATTTAATTGTAGTTGACGGTTCATCATAAACAATTAATAAATCTTTATTGTACTCTTTTAAAAGATTTTCTTTACTAAACCAATAATTAGGTAGAAAAGAATTATTAGAAAGACGATGTAAAATATCAACTTGATCACTTTTATAATAAGCTGTCAAATTAAACTCTTTATCCAAAGTAGAGAACATATCTAAGGACTTAATATAAACTTCTAACAGCTTAGCATCTACCATGGATTCTGACCCTGAACCCACAGCCAAAAGTGAACCTAATGATGATGTAGACTGTTCGTTAGATAAGTCTTTAATCATAATAGTACTCTGAGACTCATACTTTTCTGTCGCTATATAAAAAATATAATAAATACTAGAAACAAATAATGATAAAAATAAAATCTTAAAAAAAACATTTATAAAACGCAAAACTTGCTCCTTATTTCTTATTTTTACAATGATATTTCTGTTCTAAAAATTCTAAACTTTTAGGCTCTGTCTTATTCTCACAAGAAAACTGATTAACCGACTTGTAACTTATTTCATTTATAGTAGACGTTTTACTACAACCTATCAACACATATCCAACCATGACCATATATACAACCCTCATCTAATTCCTTTTATTATTTGTTAATCATTTTATATTCTTCAATTGCCACATTAATATCTTCAAAATATTCCATATTACCATTATGTACTACAATACCACTATCACAAATATCTTTTAATGTTCCCATATCATGACTAACCAATAAAACTTTACAAGTCTCAATCTTTTTAATTAATGCCATTTGTGATTTCTTTCGAAATTTAGCATCACCTACAGAAAGAGTCTCATCAATAAGCAAATAATCAAAGTTAAAAGACAAACTTAGTCCAAAGCTAAGTCTTGACCTCATTCCTGAAGAATAGGTCTTAATTGGCATATCAAAATAGTCATCTAATTCTGAAAAGTCTTTAACATAATTTATTATTTCTGTTATCTCTTTTTCCGATTTACCATATAATCGACAAACAAACTTAACATTTGCCTTCCCAGTCATATTTCCAACAAACCCTCCACTTAAACCAAGAGGCCATGAGAAACTTTTATCAGAGGTAATATTTCCTTTATTTGGAAATTCAATTTGCCCTAACATTCTCATTATCGTTGATTTTCCTGTACCATTTCTACCTAAAATACCAATATTTTTATCAGATGGCAATATCATAGAAACATCTTTTAAAATATATTTTTTACCTGCTTTTGTTTTAAAAAACTTTGAAACCTTAGCTAGTTTTATCATATCGAAATAATTCTCTTTTCAAGTTTTACATATAGCCAAAGACCCATATAAAGTAAAATAATTGTCCAAAGAAATATATAACCATAGGAAACAAACCTATCATCCAATGCTTCAAAATAAAAGCCATGTATTATTTCCATAAAATGAGCAACAGGATTATACATTAACCAATGTTGTAACTCCAAAGGGAGTGCTTCTATAGGATAAAAAACTGCTGAAGTAAACATTAAAGCTGTCATGAAAAAGCTAATCAGTTTACCGATGCTATCCACAAAAACATTGAATACTGCTACCACTAAAGCAAAAGCAAAAGCAAAAACCATGAGCCATAAAAAACCAAAACCAACCATACTTAAGTCATCAACAACCATATCAAAATCAAAATAGAAGCCTATCAATAAAAAAATTAGAATAATTATACCTGTAATAAAAATTTCTACCATTGTTCGAGCAATGATAGTATCTATTGGTTTCACTTGCTTATATATGAAAAGTGCTTTATTAGCTTTAAAAGCTCCCGTAGATTTCATCACGATATTTTTAAACATATTGAATGCTGTGAAATTTAATGCTAAAAATACAGCAAAATCAAAATGGTTATCCCCAGAATTAAAAATAAGTAACTTAATCAATATAAAAACCATAATCTGAAAAAAAGGTTCAAAAAAAGTCCAAAAAATCCCAATTCTTCCAGAAGAAAAACGCATACTTAATTCTCTTAAAAAAAGTGCGTTTTGTACAGCTAAAAATATTTTAAATGAACTTCTTTTTACCATTAAACTAATCTAATCCTTTTTAAATTAATAATATTATATACTAGAAATCTTAATATGCATACCATTAATCATAACTCCAACATAAACCATAACCCGTAATAAGCCCTTTCTTTTTTAAATTTTTAAGTTCTTTTATCGCCTTTGTTTCAGCTGAAGATAATAAAAAATTTACTTTATAGCTATTATTTTTATTAATAAGATATGCTTTTGGAAAATATTTTTTTAATTTTTTAAGATAGGTATTTGCTTCTTTTTTTTCTTTAAACTTACCTATTTCAAAACGAGATTTTTTAGAACTATCTGAAATCACACTATAACTCATGGCAGTATAACCTATATTATAAGACTTCTCTTTTGGTTTTCTACCTTTAACAGGTGTAAAAGATTGTGCAATTTCGGGAACAAAAACAACTTCAATTGTTACCATCGCAACCCCTTCTCTTTTAGTACCAAGAAACTCTGCAGCACCCATTGATAAATCTAGCTCTCTATCATTCCAAAAAGGACCTCTGTCATTAACACGAACCTTTAAGGATTTAGAGTTTTTAGGATTACGTACTAAAAGAATGGTTCCCAATGGATATGTCTTATGAGCAGCAGTATAACCATGCATATCATATATTTCACCATTAGCTGTCTTTCTTCCATGAAAATACTCTCCATACCAAGATGTTTTTACCTTCTTATATTCTCCTACAGAGACTTTATGAGGATAATACGTAATTCCTTTTACACTATAGGGATACAAAGAAGCACGAATTATCCTATCCTCTTTTGAAATAGCAAACACAGTTGTCGTCAAAATTATAAAAAGCAATATTTTTAGATAATTCACTTTTTAACTTTTCTATACCACTTAACAAACTCCCCTATCCCATCAACCAACTTAGTCTCAGGCTTATACCCAAAATCATTCATTAATCCAGAGACATCAGCATACGTAGAGACGACATCACCATCTTGCATGGGCATATAATTTTTTTTTGCCTTTTTCCCAAGAGCATTTTCTAATGTCTCTATAAACTCCATTAAACTCAGTGGAGCATTATTTCCAATATTATAAACAGCAAAATCTGATGGATTGTCTATAACCTTTATAATGCCTTCTACAATATCATCAATATACGTAAAGTCTCTACTCATTTTCCCATGGTTAAATACATTAATAGCTCTATCATTACTAATTGCATCTGTAAAAAGCATGGGTGCCATATCTGGTCTTCCCCATGGTCCATAAACGGTAAAAAACCTTAGCCCTGTTGTCTGAATATTATATAAATGACTATAAGTATGTGCCATCAGTTCATTGGACTTTTTAGTAGCAGCATAAAGACTTACTGGTGTATCTGTTTTGTCTGTTGTTTTAAACGGTTGAGACTTATTTAACCCATATACTGAAGAGCTTGATGCATAAGAAAGATTCTTAACATCATAGTTTCTACATGCTTCCAATATATTCATAAAGCCTACAACATTTGACTGTATGTACGCATGAGGGTTTTCAATGGAGTATCTAACGCCAGCTTGTGCAGCAAGATTACAAACTGCATCAAATTTTTCAGCTTCAAACAACTTATTCATTGTCTCAGCGTCTTCAAGATTCGCTTTTATAAACTTATGTTTCGGGTAAATACTTGAGCTAACTATTTTATTTTTTTCAAGTTCATCTCTATCTATACCTAATTCATTTAAACGTGCATACTTTAAATTAACATCATAATAATCATTAATATTATCTAATCCAAGAACTTCATCACCACGTTCAAGTAACTTCTTTGCTAAATGATATCCTATAAAACCTGCTGTCCCTGTTACTAATATCTTCATATGTACTTCCTAACTATCACTGTTAAATATATCTCTCGTATATACTTTTTCTTTTACGTCTTCTAAAATCTCTTCAAATCTATTAGCAATGATTACATCACTTTTATTTTTAAATTCTGCTAAACCTTTCATAATTTTTGAATGAAAAAACTCTTCTTCATCCATAGCAGGTTCATAAATAATAACTTCAATCCCCTTAGCCTTAATTCTTTTCATAATTCCTTGAATAGCAGAAGCTCTAAAGTTATCAGATCCACTTTTCATAACCAAACGATAAATCCCCACAACAGAAGGATTTTTAGCAATTACACTATCAGCAATAAAATCTTTTCGTGTTGAGTTAGAATCTACAATGGCCCCAATAATGTTAGAGGGTACATCTTGATAGTTTGCTCTCAATTGCTTTGTATCTTTTGGTAGACAGTACCCACCATAGCCAAAAGATGGGTTATTATAATGATTTCCAATTCTTGGATCCAATCCAACACCTTCAATAATTTGTTTTGAATCTAAACCATGTGACTGCGCATAAGAATCTAACTCATTAAAATAAGCCACTCTCATGGCTAAATAAGTATTTGAAAAAAGTTTTACAGCTTCTGCTTCTGTAGAGTTTGTCAGTAAAATATCTATATTTTTTTTTAAAGCACCCTCAGCTAAAAGATTTGCAAATTTTTGTGCTCGTTCACTTTCTTCTCCAACAATAATCCTACTTGGATGTAAATTATCATATAAGGCAGAGCCCTCTCTTAAAAATTCTGGTGAAAAAATAATATTTGTTGTCTTAAACATCTCATTTACAGATTTTGTATACCCCACAGGAACTGTTGATTTAATAATCATGGTTGCTTCTGGATTAATCTCTAAAACATCTTTTATAACTATTTCAACCAGTTTCGTATTAAAGTAATTCGTCTCAGGGTCATAATCTGTAGGGGTGGAAATAATAATATACTCAGCATCTTTATATGCTTCTTTTTTATCAAGTGTAGCTTTAAAATTTAAATCTTTATTTTGTAAATATTCACTAATTTCTTTATCTTCAATAGGTGAAACTTTATTATTAATCATTTCAACTTTTTCAGGAATAATATCTAAAGCGACTACTTCATTGTTCTGTGCAAGAAGAACTCCATTTGAAAGTCCTACGTAACCTGTTCCTGCTATGGCTATTTTCATTTTAACTTAACTCCTAACTATAATTTATTATTAAAACTAATATTAATATAAGAGTTTATCTAAATCCCGATGGATTATTACTTTGCCATTGCCAACCATCTGCACACATCTCTTCAATACCAAGCTTGGCTTCCCAACCTAAAACCTCTTTTGCATAAGAAGGATCTGCAAAACAAGTAGCTATGTCCCCTGCTCTTCTTGGAGCTATTCGGTACGGTACTTCTTT
>CACVAR010000078.1 GCA_902727905.1 uncultured Sulfurovum sp.
TCATCTTTCTCAACTTTTTTATAAAATGCATTCATCCTAATTCCAGTTTCACTCTGGTACATGGCTTCACCTAACTCTTCAACATAAATTGCCTTCATATCATTAGGACGATTCGCAAGGTTTACAAAAGCAGAGTTTCCTTCTGGCTCATATTGAATTCCACGATATTTATCCATGTATGGATTGTCTACCCAAAGTTTACCTCTAAACTTTTTTATTTTCTTGGCATCATAATTTTCTTTAATATACTCATCACCTTCAGCAAAGTGAATATACATATGTTTATCTTGATATACAATTTCATCTCCACCAGTTGCAACACAACGTTTTACAAAGTGTGTTTTACCATCTTTTGGATAAAGAAAAATAACAATATCTTCACGCTGTGGCTTGTCACCTTCTATTAGGTGTCCATTGTCATTAAAGTCTGGAACTAAAGGAAGTTGTACCCAAGGAAGTACAGGAATTGGTGTACCATAAGCAAATTTTTTAGCAAATAAAAAATCTCCTACATGTAAAGTTCTTTTCATAGAACCTGAAGGTATTACAAATGATTGGACCACAAAGAAAATAAGAAAAAGAACAATAATAATGGTCCCTGTCCAAGAGCTTGAAAACCTATATAACTTATTTAAAAACTCCATTAATTAACCTCTTTATTTTCTTGTTTTTTTACTGCAAATGCTTTTGCTGATATCAGCGTATTTTGAAGTAGCATCGCAATGGTCATTGGTCCTACTCCTCCTGGTACAGGTGTTATATAAGAACATTTAGGAGCAACAGCATCAAAATCAACATCACCAACCAATCGTCCATCATCTAAACGATTAATTCCTATATCAATTACGATAGCACCCTCTTTTATCATATCTTCTTTTATAAGACCTGGAACACCAACACCGACAATAACAATGTCAGCTTTTAAAGTATGTGCTTTTAAATCTTTTGTATAAATATGTGTTACCGTAACTGTGGCATTCTGATTTAATAAAAGAGAAGCCATTGGTTTACCAACAATATTTGAAGCACCTACAACCACAACATCCTGACCTTCAAGATCAATCTCATACTCTTCAAACATTTTCATAACACCGAGAGGTGTACAAGCAACAAAACTTGGTAGGTTAGAAACCATTCTTCCTACGTTATAGGCATGAAAACCATCTACATCTTTTTTAGGATCTATAACTTCTAGAATTTTATTGGTATCAATCTGAGATGGGAGAGGTAACTGCACTAAAATACCATGAATATGAGGGTTCTTATTCATCATCGTAATAATTTGTATGATTTCATCCTGCGTAATGGTTTCAGGCATTTTATGCGCGATAGAATAAAAACCAACGTTTTTACATGCTTTTTCTTTCATGCTAACATAGGCATGACTTGCTGGGTCATCTCCAACAATAACTACAGCTAAACCAGGAACCATTCCCTCTTCTGATTTTAAAACTTCTACTTCAGACTTAACATAGTCTTGTACTTTTTTAGATAAGGATTTTCCGTCGATAAGTTGCATTTTTTCACTTTGAACTAATTTTTTGGTATTATATCAAAAAATCTATTTTAGAGAGGTAATCCTTCTTTTGAAACACTTAATCTTTTTAACCCTTTTAACTCTTTTTTCAAATGCAACAAATAACGATGACAACAATAGTATGACGGAAGATAATCTAAGCGTGGAAACTTCAGAAAGCTTCCTTTCTTCTGTCGAATATGGAAAGATGCTCTATAAAAACCCTCGGGGTATTTCCTGTTCACAATGTCATGGAAAAACAGGTAAAGGGGGACAAGTAATTGCCAAGTTTTATGACAAAAAAAAGAATCCTAAACTTCTGAAAGGAGTAGATATTACTTCATACTCTTTAAAAGATTTAACAGCCAGTCTTAAAAATGAATACCGTGAAAACAATAAAAGAAAACCACATAAAATTATGCCCATGTATTATTTGACAACGGAAGAGATACAAGCTATTTTTGACTATTTACAATACTCCAATAAACAAAAAGATTAACGGTCACGTTTATATAAAAATTCTATACTCGAAGTATTTGGTGGCTGAATAATAATGTCTGTCTCAAAACTTTCAGAATGTTCTATTCTTACTTTTGCACCATCTAAGCCATCTTTATGTAAATAAAGAACCGATATATTGTCGGAAATTCTTTTTCCTATTTCTAGTGAAAGTTCTTCTTCAGCATCAGTTCCCAAAAGTAAATGATCTACATCTATTCCTAAACTTTTGATAAGTCCTTTAGCAAAAGTCCCACCCAAAAGAGTATATGCTTCAGCTCCTTTTCCCGAACTTGATCCTGTCCCATCAAATAATATAAGTGATAAAATCTCTTGCTGTGTTAAGAATGGCTCAGAATTAAAATTAACAATAGGATTTTCTGTCGTACCTGAAATATAAACATGCACCGTATATTGATCTTTTATATAATTAGCTTTAATGTCTAACAAAGGTTTTTTGATATCACCAGTAAAATAAAGATGACTCTCATCTAAACTAAACTCTTTATCTTCTAACTGATAAGTACCTTTTGTAATCGTAGACATACCAGTAATTAACATTTCTTGATTGTAATTTTTAACAATAGAAAGTTCATTGAAAAATTCAATATTAACATCATCTGCAATGTATCGTAGAGCCTTTTTACTTTTTACTTTGATATAGAGTTTAAAATTATTAAAAATAGACTCTTTCGTTTTTAACATGTCCTTCATGATGATAATATCAGAATCTTCAACGATATCAGTTCCAGCAAGCTCATAAGTTATGATATCCCCTAATATATCAATGTCACCATCAATTTCAAACTTCATATTATTGGTTTTTACTGATAAATCTGTAGCCAGAATCAAAGTAAAATCTTTAGTTCTTAATGTATAAGAATCAGTATTAATTTTCAAATTACCTTTTAAACTATCGGTATCGTATTCACCTGAAATTTGAATTTCATCATTTAACCAAAATTGAGTAATGTTCAAGATATTATTATTTAAAGATAAATAAGATTTTTTAGTACTGGCAAATAAATTGATATAGCCATTATCATCTATTTTAAACTGATAATTATCAATAATTATTTTCGATGACTCATCGATACTAAAAGCCAATTCAACATTCTCAAAATTTGTAACTTCTAAGTTGACACCTCCATCTGATAAATATTGTAGCTTAGGACTTTTCAGTTCAATATATATCGTACCATTACTTTGTTGATGAAATTTAAGATCTGCTTCCCCTCGTATATTTGGTATTTCTATTTCATAGTAGGATTTTATCTTATCTAAAAAGCTTTGAATGTTTTTAATTTTAGAATTAAAAGCCAATGCGCCACTGTTATCCGTTTCAAAATTAAAGGTTTCTCCCTCTAAGTTCAATTCAACATCTTGAATAGTAGAGAGTGATGTATCGTACTTCATAAAAAGTTTTAAAAAATCATTTTGAATATTAATTAAATAATCACTCTTATACAATAAGACATCTCCCTCAAAATTCTGAAGTTTTGAAAACTTTACTTTGGGAAGCATCTCTTTTAGTAGTCTATCATTTTTTATTTGACTTAGAAATGAAATTTTATAGGGTTCAAATAATCTCATTTTAGCTTCTACTGCTAAAGTATTTGATTGCACATCCAATTCTATTTCAGATCTCTCAAAGTTCTTAAAATCTAAGCTACTTTTACTCTCAAAAGCTATTTTTTCATTTTGTAAAGCAGCTGGAATATCTGGTACTAATTTACCTAATAAAATGTCATTAGATTTACTCTTTAACGCCAAAATTCCATTTTTATAATTTGGCATAGAAAAATGTCCATCTAAAAGAGTAGACTTTAACTCTATTTCAAAATTATCACTGCCTCCTTTAAAGTCTCCATTTAACTCTGTTAACAAATACTCCGAAACCACTTTTGGTAACGACTTTACTTGCTTAACTTCAACATTTCCTGTATAGAAAAAGTTTTCTTCGTCTATCTGTACTTTATTCTCTAGTTTAAATTCATTAGCATAAGTCATATCACCAACAAGATTACTATCTATGGTGAAAACCTCACTTTCATAGTCATAATATAATTCGTGTGTTGCTTTTGATACATTTAAATTAAAGTCATTTTTAAGCTCTAAAAGATTGTTTACTTTATGTTCTATATCTATCCAAACTGCATCATGATTTAATCGTAATTTACTCGGTAAGCTCTTAAGGTTTTTAAAGTTCAATGCTAAAGCGTATTTTTTAAAAAGTGACTTATCTAAAAGAATTTCTCCTTTGGCTTCTATCATAGAGTCCTTTACATGCCCTTTATAGTTTAAAGAACCAAAGTTTGTCTTTCCTCTAAAGTCAAGTTTATTAAATTGATAGTTAAAATTATTACTGGGATTAATTGTCCCATCATAAAGGCGAAGTTCAGCATCTTGAATCTTTAAGTCACCATATTGAATCTTCTTCATAGTTCCTAAAGCCTGCTTCACTTTAATCTCTTTTATTGGTATAAAACTTTGTGAATTGTTCTCATTTTTTATACTCACGTTAACTTCTTCTGTCTCTACATAGTTACTTTTTATCCTACGGGTTAATCGTGTTATATCCCCTGCTGAAATATTTTTTAAATTCAGTTCATCAACCAAAAGAACACTGTCTTCTATCTTCCCATTTAAACTAAGGTTAACTAGGTCAGAATCAAATTTCAAATACAAAGCATCTGAATTTAAATTAAAATCTTTAGCCACCTCTATCTTACCTGTTTCAAAAACAAAAGAAGAAAACTTCACTCCTTCATATACATAAGGATTGATATCAAAATGTGCTGCATGGAGTTCAAAAGAATAATCTAATGATACCCCTTCATTATCACTATTGGAATCTAAGTCATTTAACATCAATAAAATATTATCAATCTCAACACCCTGTGCATCTATTTGTCTAATAGTCACTTTATCATAAAAAAGACTTAAAGGGTTCCAGTATATTAATGCTGAATCAAACAAGGGCTTATCATCATAAGTAACTCTTTTAACATCTAAACCACTAAAAATATTTCCTTCAATACTTCCATAATTTAATTTTGAAGACTCCATTGATGATTGCGCAATGTATTTAATAGTCCTAGAGTCAGTAACAATAAAAAGCAATAAAGCAACTAGTAATAAAAGAACTTCTATGCTTACAATTGTCCAATACACAATCCGTATCAAAATGACTGCCCAACTTGAAAGTGTATTGCATTTTCGCTGGTATCATTAACATTAAAACCCATATCAATTTTAAAAGGACCAATGGGTGTTAAATACCTAAATCCTAAACCTGCTGAAGTTAAAACCTTATTTGAAAACTCCCATATTCCTTGATTGTCAGATATCATGGTATTGTCTGAAAATATTGCGCCTCTAAAACTTTCATATAAAGGAAAATTGGCTTCGACACTTAAATTTGCTAATGTAAAACCTCCAAAGGGAGTATGTTTTCTTGCCGACTCAGTAATTCCAATTCTATCATAGCCATAAGCTCTATTTGAAAATGCACCACCAGCAAAAAACTTTTTAGATTCAGGCATATTATTCTTATAAACTTGTATGGATCCTATTCTACCTACAGCAGAAAATGTAGTATCATAAAAAGGAGTGTACATCAAACGTAACTCATCTATGTACTTTAGATACGAAGTACTATCAGCAGAATAAGGTAATCCATACTCCATTTCATGTGAGAAGTAAAGACCATTCTTGGGATTTAATTTAGAATCACGTTTATCGTAAACCAGTCTCATAAAAGGATAAATTAGAATGTCAGTTCTATTATTCGTTGCACTATTAAGTGTTTCAATCTGTTCTAAGCCTAAACCTAAACTATTATACCAATCAGAACTGGCATGAGATAAATAAAACCTATTATAAAGTATTCGCTCATCAAACTCATGTATATCTTGCTCTTCAGCATAACCAAGTGAATTTTGAAAATCTAAATGATACCCATTAATAGAAAAAACATAAGGAACAAAAAATCTAGTTTCAACAACTTTTTGAATGCTAGAATAGAGTCCATCAAAAACAATTTTCTTACCATTACCACGAAAATTTTTATATTCAGCATAAAGTTTTGCCTGTACTTTTAAATCAGTCGCATATCCAATACCCATTCGTGTATGTATCTTTTTACCGATCTCTTTATATTTTATATTGACAGGCTTTACATTATAAAACTTTTTACTGTAATCTAAATTTAACTGGTCAAAACTATCTAAAGCATAAAGAGACTCGTATGATTCTTGAATTTTAGAAATATCAAAAACATCACCCTCTTCAAAATGTAAACGAGATTTTATAATTTCGTTATCCATACTACTTGAGTTTGTTTCAATATTTACTTTTCCAAAATGACAAAGCTTTTTTTTCTTTAAATCAATAACAATACGTGCAGAATAATCTTCTAAGCTCAAATAAGCTTTAGTTTTTAACTCTGGACTACAGTACCCTTCTAAAAGTAACTTTTTCCGTATATTCTTTTTCATTACAGAAAAATCTTTAGATCTAAAACGGGTGTTTTTAATGAGTATAATTTCTTTACTAATATCTAAATCACTATTAATTTCTATCTCTTTAATAAGGATTGGTCTATTTTCCTTAATAGCTACTTTTATACCTTCTGAAGTAATAGCATGTGAAACATTAGCTTCATAAAAACCTTCATTTTTATAAAAAAGAACAAAAGTTTCATTTAATCTTGCACGTAACTTTATATCAATTTTTGAAACATCATCTTTCCAAAAAGCGTAAAAAGGTGCTTTATCAGCTCCTACTACATCTTCGAGATCAGAAGTAGTTACTAAATTATTACCTTCAAAGATTATAGGTGTTAAAACAGAATCAACTTTTTTAGAAAAAAGCATTAAAGTGAACAAAAAAATTATTAGAAGATATCTACCTATCTTTTGCTGCATATTTATCTACTTTTTTATTTATTATTAACGTGTCTGTCCATTACCATAAATTTTGAACTTATAGGTTGTTAGTTCATTAATCCCCATTGGTCCTCTTGCATGTAGTTTATTGGTAGAGATACCGACTTCAGCACCAAAGCCAAAAGCCCCACCATCGGTAAATCTTGTACTCGCATTAACATAAACACAAGCAGCATCAATAGCATTCATAAATTTTTCGGCAGCAGAGTAGTTCTCTGTAATAATTGCTTCAGAGTGTCCTGAACCATATGTCACAATATGCTTCATAGCCTCTTCAATCCCTGATACTACTTTGATATTCAATTCATTGGCTAAATATTCAGTATTATAATGTTCATTAGTTGCTGGATCAATGAAAATCAACTCTCTTGTTTTAGCACAACCTCGTAACTTAGTACCTTTGTCCACAAAAGCCTTGTAAAGTGCTGGGAGTAAACTTTTTGCAATGCCTTCATCTAGTATTAACGTTTCCATAGCATTACAAACTCCTGGACGTTGACACTTAGCATTAATGGCAATGTTAATTGCTTTGGTATGACTTGCATCTCTATGCACATAAGTATGACATAAACCCTTGTCATGCTTTACAACAGGCACAGAAGAGTTTTTAGAAATAAACTTAATAAGTGCCTCACCTCCACGAGGAACTACCAAATCAACATACTCATCTTCTTTAATCAGTTTGGCAACACCCTCACGAGAAGAATCAGGTAGTAAAGAGATAATCTCTTTAGGTAAGCCATTTTTAACCAATACCTGTTGTAATACTTTAGCAATCACTTGGTTTGAGTTCTCAGCTTCTTTTCCACCTTTTAAAATGGCGACATTTCCACTCTTAAAACAAAGCGCTGCAACATCAGAAGTAACATTAGGACGTGACTCATAAATAACAGCTACAACACCAATAGGAACAGAAACTTTTTCAATACGTAAATTATCATCGTTAACCCAACCTTCAAGAACTCTCCCAACAGGCTCCTTAAGCATAGAAATATCTCGTAATGACTTAGCTATTGCTTCTATTCTACTTTCATCTAAAAGCAATCTATCAAGTAAAGCAGCATCTAAATTAGATTTTTTTCCTGCCTCCATGTCTTTTTCATTCTCTTTAACAATCTCTAGCATACTGGCAACTAAAGCATCAGCCATTTCATTTAAAATTTTATTTT
>CACVAR010000079.1 GCA_902727905.1 uncultured Sulfurovum sp.
GTGGCTACAATGTAATGGGTTTTGTTAGAAGTGGAGATGTAATGCTTTGTAAAAGTAATTATATTGAAATGGATTCTCCAATAGCTTCAGGAATAGCAAGTGTAATTGCTTTACCAATAGGTTTAGTTAACTCTTCAATCGGAGGTTCAGCAGTTCTTGTGGATAAAAGTTTTTCTGCTAGTTTATTTGAAAAAGCTATTATTTCTTCAGGTTTACCAAGAGTTAAAAGTATTATTTCTTCAGATTTAACAGTACTAGATATGGGCGTTTTATCAAAGACAGACATATCAAATATTAGAAAATAGGGTTAAAAGATGAATCAAAATAGATTAAAAGTAACAATAATAGTTTTAGTTATGTTTTTTATTAATGGGTGTTTTAGTCATGTAGGTACTCAGAAGAATAACTTTCTTATGACAAAAGTTTCGACTGAAGATAAGAAGCTACTCTCTTCTTACAATGATGAAGTACTATATATACATAATTATAATACTCGTATAGAAAATACAAAAGCAAGTGTAGAAAGTACAATAGGTATGGAGCAGTATAATTCACCTGCGGGAAAAGTGACTCAATATACAAGTAATGCTATTAGGATTACAAAAAATGGATTTTATCCCAATTGTAAACTATTAGAGACAACTCTTACAAGTGAGTTAAAAAAGAGTACAAGATATTGCTCTAAGACTAAATATATGAAACAATCTTTAGGAGGGCTACTCACAAAGTTTAATATGAATAAATTTATGCATGACATTAATGAAGCTAATTTAAAAGAGTTACGATTAAATATTATTGCGATTAAAAAACGTTTCCCATCAGTTAACCTTCAAAGATTACCAGAAAAAGCAATAAAAACACTTCATAATTTACTCAATTATTCACAAGCAAACAATTTTACGGATTTTATTAAGGAGACTGAAAGAGGAGTATGTCCAAAAATAGGGGGTTATTGGAATGATAAAAAGAATCAGTGTAAGATGCCATAGACTTAATTACTTAGTAAGTCATTAGAAAAGTTGTGAATTAATTTTTCTTCCTAAGTATATAAGTTTTATTTGGGGAGTATAGGTTTGACGAATGAAACATTAAATTATAATAGTCAATAAGAAGATTACTTTACTGTAAGTAAATTAAATATTAATGTTGGAGGGATGATGTATTCTGGTGAAATGCATTATGTTTTTTTTGTTGAGTATGACTCAGCCCCTCAAGCTGTTAGTGTTGGGTTAGCTATGAGATTTTAAATGGTTGTAGAGAAAATTTAATCTTTCTCTACTCATCCACCTCAATAGCAAAATTAATCCTCTCCAAAATATCATAATCTATCTGTAGTTGTACTCCATTAACTTCTCCTAAAATATCTTGCACAATCTTTTTATCTAACTTTTTACGAGAACAAATGCCAAAATTAAAAATCTCTTTATTCATACCATTGGATTTTGAGACACGTGAAAAAAGAAATACCGAGTAGAAAATTCGGGCATTATCGAAGGTGATGGAGGTTATGTTCTTACTTCCATTACTCTCTT
>CACVAR010000080.1 GCA_902727905.1 uncultured Sulfurovum sp.
TTATGCATTCAAAAAAGTTTGAGATTAAATTTCCTTGGGCATTAACACGCTTCTTAACCTTCTTACAAATGCTTCCCTATGGTATCTCCTTAAATTTAACAAAAAAGGCACTTAAATGAATACCGAAACATTTGCAAAAGCTTATGCAGCTTTTTATGAAGAACTCTCTCCTAGCTTTAGGACAAAAGAGTATGCAGTTTTTTTTGATAAGAATTCCCAGTTTGAAGATCCCTTTCAAAAAGTAGAAGGTCTTGAGGCGATACAGCATATATTTGTTGATATGTATGAAAAATTGCATGAACCACGTTTTGTGGTTGATGAAGTGATTTGTTCTGAAGAAGTTGCTTATTTAAAATGGCAATTTATTTATGATATGAACCCTAAAGAAGAAACACAAACTTTTACAGGAGTTTCGCGCGTAACCTTCTCAACATCGGGTAAGGTATTGACCCACACCGACTATTGGGATGCTGCTCAACATGTTTATGAAAAAATACCAATTTTAGGAAGTATAATACGACTGATAAAAAGAAAACTTCATGCTTAAACAGAAAAAGTATCTCTTTTATGCCACACCAGCTTTACCCTTAGCTCTTTTAGGTTTACCTCTCTATGTTTATTTACCAACCTATTATGCACAAGATGTTGGTTTAGGGGTTTTTGTTGTGGGTGCTGTTTTACTGTTGGCTAGAGTATTAGATATGTTTTTAGATCCACTCATTGGTTATTACAGTGACCGTTATGCTTCACGAAAAAGCATGATGTTTTTTGGAATGCTTTTACTGCTTACAGGTTTTTACTTTTTAACCAATCCTTCCATAAATGCTGATGCTTGGTGGTTGCTTCTCTTTTCCATATTGGTCTATTTTGGTTGGAGTTTAATGACCATTCCTTATTTGGCTTTTGGGGCTGACTTGGGTCAAGACTATAAAGAGAACAGCAGTTATGCCTCTTATCGAGAAGTTTTTAACATATTGGGCGTACTTTTAGCGCTCATTTTACCCTATGCTTTAAATGTTGCTGACAAAGCTAATGAGGCATTAGCATTAATGAACCAAGTGATTATAGTTCTGCTTCCATTTATCTTTTTATTCTTTGTGTTAAGCACTAAAAGTCAAGCCATACATAGCAGTCAAAAAAGCTTCAAAGCCTTTGTTGCTTCATTTGTACAACAGCTGAAAAGTTCACGCTACCTCTTTTCAGCATTTCTACTCAACAATTTTGCCAATGCCATACCAGCAACACTCTTTTTATTCTATGTTGAATTTGTTATTGGAAGTGTGGAACAAACAGGTTTGTTACTCATTATCTATTTTTTAGCAGGGATTATGGGGCTTCCTTTTTGGAATTATGTTGCTAGTAAAACTTCTAAAAAACAAGCATGGATATACTCTATGACCAGTGCTTCTCTCTTTTTTGCATTTGTTCCTTTTTTAGGCACAGGTGATTTTAATGCTTTCTTATTTATTACCATATTTACAGGTTTTAGTTTAGGAGCCGATATGGCATTGCCAGCTTCCATTCAGGCTGA